>NZ_RDBW01000043.1:0-40132 GCF_003934235.1 Pseudoalteromonas sp. J010
GTACCATGCAGAATCGTGTATGTTTAGCAGTTACTTTGCTCTCGGCAAGAGCTTGCAACACAAGCTCTGCCATCCTTTTTGTAGCCCCCATTACGTTAGTCGGGCGTACAGCTTTATCTGTAGAAATTAACACAAAAGTCTCGACCCCTGCATTTATTGCAGCCTTTGCCGTGTGGTAAGTGCCAAAAACGTTATTACGCACCCCCTCTACTACATTTTGCTCTACCAATGGTACGTGTTTATAAGCGGCTGCATGGTATACGGTTTGAACACCAAACGCCTTCATGCAGGTTTCAATGCGGTTAATACGTTGTACAGAGCCAATCACAGGGACAATTTCAACAGCAACTCTTTTATCTAACGCTAATTGGGCTAACTCTTTTTCAATGTTATATAAGCTAAACTCTGATACCTCAAATAGCACTAACTTTTTTGGCTCGTTTAAGATAATCTGCCTACATAGCTCAGAGCCGATAGAGCCACCAGCTCCTGTTACCATAATGACTTTATTTTTGATATTGGCAGCCATTAACTCTGTTTTTGGTGCCACAGGGTCGCGCCCGAGTAAGTCTTCAATTTCAACTTCTTTAATTTCACTTAACTGCGCTTTACCATCAATAACATCCGCCATGCCTGGCACCGTCATCACTTCCAGTGGCAATTTTTCAAGCTTAGTTAAAATTTCCTTTCGACGAGAGCGAGGTACGCTTGGCAAAGCGAGCAATACTTTATCCACACGTTTTTTATCAATTAAGTTATAGATTTCATCAAAAGCGACCACTGGGATCCCTTGAATAATCGCATTATGCTTACTCTTATCATCATCCAGATACGCGGTTACATAATAGTCTGGCCCAGTTGCTAGCGCTGTAGCTAACTGCCTACCAGCATCCCCTGCTCCATAAATAACTACTGGAGTTTTAGTAAAGGAAGTTAACCTCCAGATGAGCGCGCGTACCAAAATACGTGAACCACCGACAGATAAGATCATTAACCACGCGTAAATAAATGGCATGGTACGAGGAAGGGCGGTATGAGTAAAAAATGATGAAAGAACAAGCACCACGGTACTAATGAGTGTGCCAAGTACCACAGCACCCACCGCATTTGCCCCAACATAACGAAGTACAGCACGGTACAACCCCAGTTTCACAAAAATAACTAAGCTGACTGGCAGTAACATACCAAGTACGAGCCAATTTTTGTAGTTAGCAAGTGGAGCCAAGCTATCTAACCTAACAATAAGCGCCAACCAAAATGCCGTAATAATAAATAAAGAATCTAATACGAGGGTGAGCAGTCGCTTTTGGCTACGAGAAGCACCTAATAAGGCGCGAAACCAACTATCCATTGTGTTCCCTTTTTTTCTAATCCGAACTAAAACCGCATACGAATTACAGCATAGTACATACTGCAGTATACACAAAAAGTAGCAAACATGTTTGGAGGAAATATGAAGCAGCTTTAATTTACAGATAGAGTATTTTCTTAATGTTTACCAACTCTGTCTCCTGAACCACTGCCAGTTACCGTCATTACTATATATTTAAAGTAATTAACCACTGTCAAAGTATCAATCATTTTCCTGTCTGTTGTTGCCAGTAATTCAGGAGTAGACATATCGATCTCACTTACCTGTGCAAGGCCAGTAATGCCAGGGCGGACTGAATAGATGCCCTTAGCTTCTCTTGCATATGTGAGCTCTTCTTGATTATAAAGACCTGGGCGCGGACCTACCAAGCTCATTTCACCTTTTAGTACATTCCAAAGCTGTGGAAGCTCGTCTAGTTTAGTTTTGCGAAGAAAATGCCCAAATGGTGTAATCGAAGAAGAACTCGCAAGGTGGCTTGCCACAGAAGCTGTATCTATTTTCATCGTTCTAAACTTGACTAACGTAAATGGCCTTTGATTTCTACCAACACGCTCTTGAGTAAAAATTGGGGAGCCAGTATCAAAGAGGCCAATAACGTATAAAATAACCAAGAAAGGAAATGCAAATAAAAGGCCAAACAGGGCAAGTAAAAAGTCGAGTAAACGTATCATTAAATATTCCATATCTTAATTTTTAGCTGAAAGTTTGAAACCGTGTTCGATAGAGTAAGGAGGCTTCCAATTTAAAGTGCTCTTAGTGTGAGTGATATCTATTTGCAATGATCCGGTCAATCTATCAACAACTTCTTGCTTCCCAAACAGTCTGCCAACTAGATTAAAGCACCATAAAGGCACAGGAAATGAAAGATTTGGCTTATTTTGTACTCTCGCCATGAGTGACACCAATTCAGCAGTTGATATATCTTTATCATCACTCACTAAGAAAATTTGATTTGCGGCTTTTGGGTGCTCAATACACACTTTGATTAAATCCACTAAGTTATAAACAGATACTAAACTGCGCTTGTTATTTTTAATTGCTCTAAAAGGCAATGGAAGACCTTTACCAACAAGCCTCATTAGTGATGCAAAGTTAGCCTTAACGCCTTCACCATAAACGAGTGGTGGCCTAATGATTACAACCTCCATACCAGTTTGCTTACCCAACTCTAGTAATTTTTCTTCTGCTTCAGCTTTCGAAATACCGTAAGGGTCTTCAGGAGCCGGCATTTCATGAGCAGTGAAAGGTCTTGTAGAAGTTGTACTTTCACCATTCACTTTTATTGAACTAATAAAAATGAAACGCTTCACGCCAACTTGAGCTGATTGTTTTGCTAAATTAAATGTGCCTTCCGTATTAACTGCTCTAAACTCATTCAGCGGATCCTTTGCAAAATCATCCATAATATGAACTCTAGCAGCACAATGTACAACAACTTCAACGCTATTTAATAAATTTAAGTAATCAGTATCCTCAACTATATCTGCGTTATAGTGATTCTCCCCCTGCATACCTGAGCGGCTCAGTAACCTTAAAGAATAGCTATCACTAATTATTTTCGTTAAATTTTTGCCAATAAAACCTGTAGCACCAGTAATTAATACATTAGTCATCGGCTTTGGGTCTCTTTAGAAGCTCCAACAACTTAAAAGGTAACTTTAAAGTTAAGAAAAATAAATTAGTGTAAACCCCATTTTCGCAACATGCTCTCACAATTTCTTTATTCAAAGTCATTGAACTTTTTAGGCCGGAAGTACTTACTCCTCCATCACGCATTCGCACTAAAATTTTACTTATGTGCTTATAACTAACTTTGTTTACGAATAAAAATCTAACAAAAGCTTCATAGTCTGCTGATATTCTATAATTAACTTTATATAAGCCATATTTATCGTAAACAGACTTCTTGATAAATGTTGCGGGGTGAGGTGGCATCCAACCAAATCTCAACTTCCACGGTTTAAAATTCGGCAATGAATAAAAACGAGTTACTTTTTCTAAATTGTCTGACTTAACAAATATAAGATCTCCATGTACAACATCGATTTCTGAATCAAAACAACATACTATTTTAGAAATTACGTCTTCTGATTCATAAAAATCATCAGAGTTTAAAATACCCACAACATCACCAGTAGATTTTTTAATTCCTTTATTCATGGCATCATAGATACCTTTATCAGGCTCACTAACAATAGTAGCTATTCGATCTTGATATTTATCAATTATATCTAACGTTTCATCACTTGAACCACCATCTATCACTATATATTCTATATCTTGATAATTCTGAGACAACACTGATTTTATCGTATCTTCAATAGTTTCTGCGCTGTTATAACAAACTGTAATTATTGAAACTTTCATTTTTTCTAACCATTAATGATACTAAAAGTAGCAACTACTAAGTTTTTAGCAGCCTCTTCAGAGCTCGATTCAGCGTAACAACGTAATTCAGGTGCATTACCCGAAGGCCTTAAATGTACAATATCCCCATTTTCAATTGTTATGCGTAAGCCATCGGTTATATCAACTGTATATTCTAACTCGTAACCTAATTTAGCTAAAAAAGAACTCGCGTCTTCTTCTAACTCAGCAATCAAATCAAGGCTTTTTTCTTTAGAAAAATTTTGTAATCTATCACTTGCCGTAAAGCGGTTTGGTAACTTAGTTACCTGTTTTGATATAGATTCTTCTTCAGCTAATAATAAAATAGCTGGTAGAACAGCGTCTCGTGTAGAAAGAGCTGATAGTTTCTTACCGTTAACCTCTACAGAAGACCCCAAAATATAACCGCCATTCGCTTCAAAACCCGCAATCGAAGAGTATTGTTCGCCTAACTGTTCGAACTCAGCAATAACATAAGGTGAGCCAATCTTTGTGCGCTTAACTTGTTTAAAGTTTTTAGACAGTTCGATTGCTGTGTTACAATTTACAGGTATTGCAAGCGCTTCAATGTTGAGTAACTGGCTGCACAATAAACCTAAGATATCACCTCTTAGCCAATTGCCGTGTTCATCAGCAATTAGTGGACGATCTCCATCACCATCTGTTGAGAAGATAGCATCAAGACTGTACTCTTTTGACCAATTTAATGCTCGTTGTCTGTCTTCATCTGATACTGCCTCTGTGTCAATAGGAACAAACTCATCACTCCGTCCTAAACCGAAAACATCAGCACCAAGCTGTTCAAATAAGGCTTTATAAATATCTCGCCCTGCGCTTGAGTGCTCATAAATACCTATTTTTTTACCTTTTAGAGCATCTGCATTAAATAGTGATAGATAGCGCAGGCTATATGAAGACTTTGCATCTGAATTTTCGTGTAATTCTGATAAATATTGCGGCAGAGCTTTGAATGAAGCATTACTAGCTAAAATAGCTTGCTCATCTGCTTTTGTAATTTCACCATCTGGGCGATAAAACTTAAGCCCATTTCGATCAAATGGAATGTGACTGCCTGTTACCATAATACAAGGTATACCATCTTGTATGGCTTTATAAGCAAGAGCTGGCGTTGGAATAACGCCATAATATACAACCCGTAAATCACGTTGTTTTAATACAGTTGCACACGCCTGAGCTATAGCATAACTACTAGGGCGGTTATCTATCGCAATTGCCACTGTATCAAAGGTAAATGCATTTTCTATAGCTGTAATAAAGGCCATAGCGAAGGCTGCACTCACATCTAGAGTGAAGTCTTCAACAAGCCCACGTGCGCCACTAGTACCAAAAGCAATACCACTTTCTGCGATAACTTCGGCACAAATTAATTTATTTTCCATATAAAGCCTTTTAAAAAGTCGTACAAGGTAGAAATAACAACTGCGGGTTGCAAGCCTAAGGTGACTAACTGTAAATACACACAATCCATAATGACTTACCTAAATAAGTGCAGCTTGCGCCTTTAAACCTCTTTATGAATTATCTTATCTACTCGACCATAGCGGTCTTCAAAACGTACAATATCATCTTCACCTAAATAGGAACCTGACTGCACTTCAATAAGTTCTAAATCTACTTTACCTGGGTTTTCTAGCGCATGAACTGCGGTAATAGGAATGTATACTGACTCATTTTCAGTCACGAACTGCTCAGTGTCATCGATTTGTACTTTTGCAGTACCAGAAACCACAATCCAATGCTCTGCTCTGTGGTGGTGCATTTGCACAGATAACTTTGCACCTGGCTTTACCGTGATACGTTTTACTTGGAAGCGCTCACCGTTATCTACTGAGTCGTATTTACCCCAAGGGCGATATACTTCACGGTGGAATTTCACTTCAGATCGCGCGTCAGCTTTTAACTGGCTAACGATTTGTTTTACCTTTTGAGATTCATCTTTGTGCGCAACTAATACAACATCTTTGGTATTGACGATGACTAAGTCTTCAACACCCACTGTTGTGACTAGCTTGTCTTCACCAAATACTAAAGTGTTTTTTGTATCTACAGATTTAACGTCGCCGATGAAAGCATTACCATTTTCATCTTGAGTCGATACTTCCCACAAAGCTGAAAATCCGCCTACATCGCTCCAGCCGGCATTCATAGGAACCACAACTGCGTCTTGTGTGTGTTCCATTACTGCATAATCAACAGATTCATCTGGGCATGCTTCAAATGCTTCTTTATCTACTCGTACAAAGTCCATGTCATTATTTTGTATTTGTACTGCTTTTTCACATGCTTCATAAATATCTGGGCGAAATGCTTTTAGCTCTTCAAGATAACGACTAGCTTTAAATAAGAACATGCCGCTATTCCAGTAATAGTAACCACTGGCAATATATTCTTGAGCCGTCTCTAGATTCGGCTTTTCGACAAAACTATCAACAACAAAGCCGTTTTCAACTTCAGCACCACGCTTGATATAGCCATAGCCCGTCTCTGGCGTATTGCCGACAATACCAAAGGTCACTAATTTACCTTGCTCTGCCAACAACGTTGCTTTATTTACACTTTCTTGGAAAGCAGCTTGGTTTTCAATGACGTGGTCAGCTGCTAAAACGAGCAATAATGCTTCTTGATTGTTTTCAACTGCTTTAAAAGCTGCTAACGCAATAGCTGGTGCGGTGTTACGACCCACTGGCTCTAAAAAGATACCACTGTGCGCTACGCCTATTTGGCGAACTTGCTCTGCGGCAATAAAGCGGTGCTCTTCATTACAAATTAACATTGCTGGTGCATGTTCAAGACCATTCAATCTTAAAATAGTCTCTTGCAGCATGGTGTATTCACCATGCAACTTTAAAAATTGTTTTGGGTAGTTTCCGCGTGATAATGGCCATAAACGTGTGCCTGAACCGCCTGCCATGATGATTGGAAGTATCATATTCTTTATCCCAGTGCTTTTTGTAATGCTTCAAAGTACAATTTTGTATGCTTATGGACTTTTTTATCTTCTAATAAGCTGTCTATATCGAACCATTGATATTTACCATGTTGAATATCATGCGGTAGGTCATATAGCGGTTTGCTCAACCTCAGGATATAAGCAATGGCGACATAATGTGTGCTAAAACCGTCACCAAAAACATTGTCATCATAAAAATGGTCATAAGGCCCTAAAAGACTCGCTTCTGATAGTGAAAATGCCTCACCAAGCTCTTCTTCAGTTAGCCTTTCAAATGCCTCTGCAAGCGATTCATTTTTTAAAATCCGTCCGCCAGGCACAAACCAATGCCCTTGTGCTGGTTTATTTAGCCGCTCCCCCAAAAGCGCTTGGTTATTTTCATCTAATATAACCAAGTCGATTGAAACAAGTGGCGAGCTTTCTATTACTGTCGAAAACGTATTTTTATCTAGAAACATCCTATGTTCTCTATTATTTTCTAAAATAATCTTGGTTTGCTAAAAACCATTCATATGTATCTTTTAAACCTGCCTCTAAGGAAATGCTATATTCCCACCCAAGTGACTTAAGGCGAGATACGTCCATCAATTTACGCGGCGTGCCGTCAGGCTTAGTCACATCAAATTCTATAGCACCTTCAAAACCAACTACTTTCGCTACTGTCTCAACAAGCTCTCTAATTGAACAATCTACGCCTGTGCCTACATTTATATGACTCAACATCTCCTGTGTATTTGCACTGTATGTTTCTGAATCTAAGTTCATTACATGGATTGAGGCAGCTGCCATGTCGTCTACATGCAAAAACTCTCGCATCGGCTTGCCTGTGCCCCATGCAACCACTTTATCATCACCCGCTAATTTAGCTTCATGAAAACGACGTATAAGTGCTGGAATAACATGTGAGTTTTCTGGATGGAAGTTATCATTTTCACCATACAAATTAGTTGGCATGACAGAGCGGTAATTACGGCCATATTGCCGATTGTAAGATTCGCACAGTTTGATACCTGCAATTTTAGCTATCGCATAAGGCTCATTGGTAGGCTCTAACACCCCAGTTAACAGCGCAGTTTCTGTCATCGGTTGCTCTGCAAATTTAGGGTAGATACAACTTGACCCTAAAAACAGTAAATCATTAACACCAGATAAGTGCGCGCTATGGACGATATTATTTTGAATCGTTAAATTCTCATAAATGAATTCTGCCGGGTAAGTATTGTTAGCAACAATTCCGCCCACTTTTGCCGCAGCAAGATATACTTGGTCTATTTGATGCTCGTCAAAAAATGTACGAACCGCCTGCTGGTCTAACAGGTTTAACTCCGCTCTGCTTTTTGTAATAACCTTAATATCATCAGATTGCTTTAACTTCCTAACAATCGCACTGCCAACCATACCATTATGACCTGCGACAAAAACTGTTTTAGAACTCATTTCTTTATCCATTATAAAACCCAGCATAAGCTGGGTTATCATTTTATTTCTGACTTACTGCTCTGAGATTACTCTACTGAAACACTCACATCATAGCCATGAGATTTCAATAGTGCATGCTGCTTCGCTTTAGCTAAATCGTGTTGAACCATTTCTGCACACATTTCTTCTACAGTAATCTCTGGCTCCCAGCCTAACTTCTCTTTCGCTTTGGTTGGGTCACCTAACAATGTTTCGACTTCTGCTGGACGAAAATAACGCGGATCTACACGTATAATCACATCACCTACTGATAATGCTTTTGCGTTTTCGCCTTCAATCGCAACTACTGTCGCTATTTCATCAACGCCTTCACCACTGAACTCAAGCCTAACACCCAGCTCTTTTGCTGATAAAGACACAAACTCTCTTACTGAGATTTGCTTACCTGTCGCGATTACAAAATCTTCTGGTGTATCTTGCTGGAGCATCATCCACTGCATGCGAACATAATCTTTTGCATGACCCCAGTCACGTAATGCATCCATATTACCTAAATATAAACACTTCTCTAAACCTTGTGAGATATTCGCTAGACCGCGTGTAATTTTACGCGTTACAAACGTTTCACCACGACGAGGCGACTCGTGGTTGAACAAAATGCCGTTACATGCATACATGCCATAAGACTCACGGTAGTTTACCGCAATCCAGTACGCATACATTTTCGCCACAGCGTATGGTGAACGTGGGTGGAAAGGCGTAGTTTCCTTCTGAGGGATCTCTTGTACCTCACCATACAGCTCAGACGTTGAAGCTTGATAGAATTTAGTCTTTTTCTCTAACCCAAGAAAACGGATTGCTTCTAATAGACGTAGAGTACCAATCGCATCTACATCAGCTGTATATTCTGGTGCTTCAAATGATACCGCTACATGACTTTGCGCGCCTAAGTTGTAGACCTCATCAGGTTGTACTTCTTTAAGAATACGAGTTAAGTTTGAAGTATCTGTTAGGTCGCCATAATGAAGGAAAAAATTAGGATTTTCTTCATGTCTGTCTTGATAGATATGATCTACACGCTCTGTGTTAAAACTTGAAGCGCGACGTTTAATACCGTGAACCTCGTAGCCTTTTTCAAGTAGAAACTCTGCTAAGTAAGAGCCATCCTGACCCGTTACACCTGTAATTAGTGCTCTTTTCATCTATGTAATCTCTATCTAAAATTTTCTTTATCTTGAATTTTATCTAATATACGTTCATTGAGCTTCAGAACATCTTGCGAGCTTCTATTGGAAAGCCCTTTATAAGTTGTTGAAAACGGTGAGTAACGATAGCCTATTCCCATTTTCGATAAAAAATTCCTAAATTTAAAAGCAATTTTGAACAACTTACTCAAGCAAAGATAGCTTATCCCAGTGTTGTAAAAGAAAAGCCTAAACAAGTTTTCATAATATGCGACGAAAGCGAAATCGCTTATTTCCCCTCCCCCGCCACCGAAGTGAACAATTTTATCCTCTAAATAAACCTTCTTTACACCTTCTCCAGATGCATCAAGGCGCATGAATAGATCACATTCCTCATGGTAAAAGTAAAATCTTTGGTCAAAACCATTAAAGTCCAAATATAGCTTTCGAGGTAAAAATAAAACACAACCGCTAAAGTACTGATTTTGAAAATCAGTATCAGCGGTAATATTTGTATTTTTTCTACCGATTAATGAGACTAGCTTATGCTTTAACAGGAATAACTCTAAAACTAACTTTAATTTGCTCGGAAAAGAAAAGATATTATTTTGAATAGTTAAATCATTGTTCAAAATCTTTACAGTCCCTATAGCATTATCATCTAATTTTTCATTCTCAAGTAAATGACAAAACTTATCTAAGCATAATGTTTTCGTATCATTATTTAACAAAAAAACCACATCATTACTGGCTTCTTTGGCAAGAAAGTTACACCCTTTTGCAAACCCTATATTGTCATCACCATAATAGAATTTCACAGGCCATTTTGCTTCCCTTTCTATTTCACTAAGAACTGACGTGGAGTTATCTGTCGAATTGTTGTCCAAAACAAGCATTTCGACTTCAAACTTTCTGTTTTTAATTGCCTCAAAGAATGATGATATAGTTTCTTTAATAAACTTATCCCCATTATAATTCACAACTAAAACACTTAACGACAGAGGCATTCGTAACTCCTATTATACTTCTCTAAAATGACGCTCTTGGAAAACATTGATGAATAAAACTCCGAGTCTTGGCTCCTTTTTTCCAAATTTGATTTGAACGTTGAGCCCGTTTCAATAAGCATGTTTTTGCTACAAAACGCAATATCTAGTTCCTTTTGCTTCAAGATCTTCATTACTTCTGTAATCTGAGTATTACAAAGGATGGGAAGCCCATTTACCAAATACTCTTCAGCTTTTGATGAGATCATCGTTTGCATAGTATTGGTATATATATCCGATTGAACCTGTCCTGGTAACACACCTATATCTGCACATGACAGATACTTTGACACTTTTTCAGGTTTGACTGTCAATTGTAAGATATTCTCAATACCAAAGTCCATTAACTGCGTTTTCGTCGAATCAGCACCACCTAAAATCAACACTTTATAGCTACCATTATGCATTTTATGATGAGCAGTAATCGCATCTGCTAAAAGCTTAACATTGTGCCATAACCCGATTGAACCACAGTACACATAAACGACTTCGTCATCCTTTATATTCAGATTTGACCTGACTTCAATTCTATCTGCTTGAGAGAATTTGAATCTGCTTTCATCTACCATTGCAGGGATGAAATCTGAATTATCTATTGATGACTCGACATATTTTGACATCCCCTCGCTTAAAGAAAATACCTTATCGACTTTCTGAAACATCCAAGTTTCTATTCTCTTCCAGATCGAATAGCTAAAACCACCAAACTTCCACCTTTTAATGATCGCACCTTCATCAGGGTAAATCCCTCTGGGATCAGAGATAATCTTTAGATCTCCGATAAATAATTTACAAAAAACAGCAACTAATGTAGACAAGTAATTTCTACAATGCACGACTTTAGTATCTTTTTTAGCCATATGAAAAGCGACAATAGGCACACTGTAAATTAAAAACAAAGGTAGCAAAAAAGGTGTCATGTAAAAGAAATAAGAAGGAAATGGCACCTTCACATCTTTTACTTTTTTTCCTTGTCTTCTAGAAAAAGAAAACTTAACACCTTTTTTGTTCAAGAGAATGGCAGGTGTTAGAAAAAGAAAGCTTACATCATCAATATCAGATATGGGCATAATCTGATTCTCATGTATAGCATTCCCCTCGCTATTTTCCATTATAGTTAGATACAAAATCAACTCTATTTTCCCCACGCTTTAATGAACAATAAACACCAGATAATATATAACCAGAAATAAACAGAAGGTTATTCCCTTGAAAATCACCACTAAAAAAAGAATTAACTAGATGAAATACAAAAATCGCATACAAATATTCAAGCCCAGACATTTTTTTTCGTAGCATTACAAATATGTAAAGCACACATAATACCCCTGCAAATAGTCCTAGCTCGAAAACGATTTCAACAAGCAGGTTATGAGGATAATTTCTTTCATCAACTCCAGTTGTGACGATAGAATAATTCCCAAAACCATAACCAGTCCACGGCTGATTGGCTATATACATTAGCGCTTCGTTATATGCAGTTGTTCTTGCTATAATCGAATATTCTGCACCGCCTATTGATAAACGCCCTCCCACGTAAACCATTAAAAAATAGGAAAAAGCGATTAATATAATCAATATAAAAAAAGTTTTAGCACTGATTACCCTTTTACCAAAACTCAGTAAAAGCGCCACGGCCACAGCAAGAAAAGAACTTCGAGTTCCAGTTTGAATCATTAGATACACGGCAACCAATGTGGTCACCCAAAATAGTAACTTAAATTTACTTGTTGTGGTGAAGAAAAGGACAATCACAAAAACTGCGATATACCTAGAAGTCCAAATAGGGTTGTCAATTCCGTAAAAGGTTATTCTGGATTCACCACCATAGTTTTCGTGAAAACCCAAAACATAGAGTGAAAAAGCCCACCAAACGGAAAAATAGGAGAAGAATTTCAAATATCTTTTCAGATCATTAATTGCTTCTGGAGGACTCAGAGTAACAGAGATATGAATCAAAACTAAAGGTGTAAATACCAAGTAGCATACTAGCACCAATTTATCTTGAGGGTAAGTTCCCATACTTTGCAAAAGGAAGGAGGCTAAAATTATAACAAAAAACAACATTTCTTTAGATAAAGAAAAGTTTCTGTTTAATATAGCTTTATGACCACTTACCAGACCGACAAAAATTAAAGCACTACATAGTAGGTAAGTAAAAAAGCTAATAGGAACTGGGTTGCCTAATATTGCCAAAAATGTCGATATAAAAAATTGTCCAATTAAAAGTAACGAGACATTAAGAGCAAGTAAATTTAATCTCATTTCTGCCCCATTATTTCTTTGTCAATATTTGTGCCCTATCTCTAAGGCAACCATAAAGCCGATAGATCATGGTACTTTCAATACAGCCTATATCTTCAATATATAGGTTTGAATTTCGCAGACCATTTACCAAACGTTTCTTAACAACTTCAATGTTGTGATTCTGCGCGACATAATCAAAACACTGCTTCGCGACAAAGTTATCATTATTTTCTACTTCCTCAAGCAAAGCATGTAACTCTCTGCCACACTCACTATCGACAGGCTTACTGGAAAGAACCTCTCCTAGGCTAAAGTCTTTACTTTCATACAACCATTTAAATTTGTAGTTGTCTGGAACAGCTGTATAAAACGCATCGACAAGCACTGAAGGAATTCCTGCTTTAGCACACTCCAACGCTGACGTCCCCATACAGAATGAAAGTTTTATATCAGACTCAAGGAGCTGTTGTAACTCAGCAGGTTGCAAGCTGCCAATGAACTTTATTGAGGTATTATGGCTATACATGCTTTTAAAACGTTCTAGGTCTTGTCCATCACCAACAATATGAAATTCATGGTTCTTATCTAATGAACTAACTAAAAACTTGTATAGAATATAATCCAAAATTGGAGATTTACAATGCTCTACCCTACCCACCCAAACTAATATTTCCTTCTCAGGTCTATTTGGGCGCTGGCTTTTTTCAAAAGTTGCTGAACATTCCACTGGTATTGGTAATAATCCAGCGCTATCGCACTTGTCAAAAAAATAATGAAATGAGTCTTTATTTGTTCCATCCATAAACATTAAAGCATTCGCGTCGAGCGCTTTCCCGAACGTCTTTTTTAAACTTCTGTGTTGAGAAAGCAACAATGTTTTAACCAGTAGTTTAATCGTTCTTTTACTTAACTTGTTAAAGAAATTAAAACCAGGAAAAGTGCTGATTGTATTGTAAGGGTGGACGTGCCAGAAAAAAACCTTTTCGTTACCTGAAAAGTAGTTTTTTGCTTTTATTATTTCACTTGGAGGAGTGACAATAACGGGATCACTATACTCGCTACTGTCAAATTGTCCTTCACATTTTACAATTCGCGCGAAGCTTTGCACACCTGAATTAGAGTAAAAACCGTTTTCTACATCTACATACACGATGTCAAAGCTATCTTTTAGAGCTTCACCTAGTCGTAAAAACAAAGTCTGTACGCCACCAATATTTTTACTAGGGTAGAAAAAAACAATAGTCATAAAAAATTAGGCCTACTAGCTTTCAAAATTAACATCAAGACTACTTACAAATTCTGTTATAAGAGAAAAACAGAAAGACGATATACAGTAAGTAATTTACTAAATAAGCCAAGTTAACACCATTCACCCCAAAGTCGTGAATAAGCAAATAGGAGAGCAAAACCAAGCTTACACTAAAAAATATCTCTGAGCCTATGTACAACTTAAACTTTTTGTTGGCAATCATTGGATAAGCAAAAAGAAATGACACAATTTTCACTACATCACCGATAAGTTTTATCAAAAAGAATTCGCTTGCATCTGAAAATTCATTAGTAAAGAGTATAGAAATCAATAAGTCACGTGAAACATAAATGCCAACAGCAATGAGTATAACCACTGGAATAATGACCTTTGAAACCATAAAAGCTTCTGTCAAAATTGCTTTCTTCCCTTTTAATGTGGCTAATTTAGGAAGGTAATACGTCGCCATGGCCATAGTAACAACCCCTAAGTAAACCTCAGAGATCTTCCACACAGCTTGCCATTGCCCTGTGACTTCCCACCCCATATTGTCGACGAGTAAATTTCTTATAAAAATAAGAGATACAGGCACAGTTAATGCTGTGGTCAATGCCATAAAAGCAAAGCCAAGCATTACTTTACTAGCTTCCTTATCAATGTTACCAAACCAGTACTTTGCACGAAACCAAGGTTGTCTTAGTGACAAGATGCACATAGTTAAGCCAATTAACGCAGTTTGCATTACAGCAGCAAGTAGAGCTCCGTGTATTTTCCCCTTAATGACAAGGATAAGCATACAAGAAGTACTTACGATTAATGAGCACGCGCCCAAAAAAACATAGCGTTTGTATTGCTGCATACCGTTAGTAACGGAATTTATCGCTGTTCCTACAGCACTAAAGGGCAGTAATAAAACCGCAATAATTACTAAGTATTGATATCCACTTTGTGAAAAAAGCCAGTTAGATATAGAATTGGAAAAAACAATTAATAATGGCACAGAGACCAATAAAAAACCGATAAGCAACCCAAAACTAGCTCTCCACCAAATCGCGCATTCTTCTAGACCATCTTGCTGTTTTTCAGCTGTATAGCGAACAATTCCATTTCCCAATGGGGAATTGGCGATCCCAGTTATTACCGAGACAAAGCCTTGTATTTGCCCTAGCATTGCAATACCAGCAGGACCGGTCTGCACCGCCACAACCTTTGCGACGATAAAACCGGCCAACATTCTACATAACGTTAATAATGCAGTAAGAGACGTTACTTTTAATAGCTTTTTCACGCTTTAAAGCCATTAATAGCACTAACAATAGTTTTAAGATCGTTGGTGCTAAGAGTAGGATCCATTGGTAAACTTAATACTTGCTCATGAATCTTTTCTGTTAATGGCAGGTTGTTGTCAAAACATCCCTCATAAGCAGTTTGCTGATGCGCAGGAATTGGGTAGTGAATAAGTGACTGTACACCACATTCACGTAAGTGTAGCTCTAACGCATTTCTATGGGATGTTTTTATAACAAACAAGTGGAATACATGTTCCTCAGTAGCAGGCCACTTTGGTAAAATGCACAGCTCATTTTGGATATTTTCTAAATAATACTGAGCGACGCTTCTACGACCTTGTGTCTCTTCATCTAGATACGCAAGTTTTACTCTGAGCATTGCAGCCTGTATTTCATCGAGGCGGCTATTTACACCTATGTATTTGTTTTCATACTTTTTGTGCGAACCGTAGTTTCTGAGGGCACGTAATACTTCGGCAAGTTCCGAGTCATTCGTTGTTATCGCACCGGCATCACCCAAAGCGCCAAGGTTTTTCCCGGGGTAGAAACTGAATGCCCCTGCATCTCCCCAATTACCGCATTTCACACTGTTAATTTCTGCGCCATGAGACTGAGCACAATCTTCAAGTACCAATAAGCCATGGTCCTTAGCAATGTCCATTAACTCTTGCATAGGCGAAATCAAGCCATATAAGTGCACTGGTAAAATAGCTTTAGTCTTTGAAGTCATCGCCGCTGCGACGTTTTCTGGACATAGATTAAAGGTTTCCTCATTCGGTTCGACCAATACAGGAACTAAGTTGTTCTCAGATATCGATAGAATGCTCGCAATATATGTATTTGCGGGAACGATAACCTCATCGCCGTCTTTGAGTTTACCTAATTCTTTCCAAGCTCTAATGGTAAGCGTTAAGGCATCCAAACCATTTGCAACACCGATACAATGTTGCACACCACAGTACTGTGCAAATTCACGTTCAAACGCTTCTAGCTCTTTTCCCATTATATACCAACCAGAGTCGATAACTCGTGCACAAGCATCTTTCAAGTCATGGGAATATTTGTTGTTTATTTTTTTTAAATTTAAAAATGGAATCATCTCTATCTACCAAACCTAAGAGCTATACAAGCCGCCATTAATTTCGAAGTTAGCACCACTCACATACCCCGCGTTTTCAGAAATTAAATATGCAACTAAATGTGCTATTTCTTCAGGCTTCCCTAAGCGTCTCGCTGGGATTGTATTGATCACTTGTTCAAGTACTTCAGGTTTCATCGATGTAAGCATATCTGTCTGGCAGTACCCCGGTGAAATTGTATTCACAGTGATATTCTTGTGGGCACCTTCTAAAGCAAGTGCCTTTGTAAAACCTTGTATACCTGCTTTAGATGCACAATAGTTTGCCTGACCAATCTGACCCTTGTTAGCATTGACTGAGGAAATATTTATTATACGGCCAAACCCCTCTTGTCTCATACGGCTATAAATTGGCTGTGTCAGGTTAAAGATTGAGTTTAGATTGACGTTTAATACTTCGTTCCACGCACTTCTCTCCATTTTATGGAACATTACGTCCTTTACAACACCCGCATTGTTAACCAGTATATTTGGATAAATACCTTCATCGACTAAGCTTTTTAAAAGCTCGTCACAGGATGATTGATCTGTTACATCAACCTTCCTAAATAGTACATTTGGGAATTCGATACTTGGAGGCGTAGTGTTGTATGTAGCGATAACCGTTTGACAATGTTCACTCAAACATTCCACAATGGCGAGACCAAGCCCTTTGGTTCCCCCAGTTACAAGTGCAATTTTTTTCATATAATACCACCGAACTTTTCTTTGCAGTTCTCAACAGCATCTTTAGATATATTGAAGTACAAATTATCTTCATCTTCATCGATTACGACTGCACCAAACTTCTTGTGGAAATTAACGACTTTTTCATTACCTTTCATTACATCGAAATGAGACTTAGCAAAGCCCAAAAACTCAAAACCAAATTGGTATACTAATAAAGCGCTTTCAATTGCTGCATATCTAGTTTTGTTATGATTAAGGATCCAACTCCCCCAACAAAATGAATCCTCTTTAATATCATAGATGCGAACAGTTCCGCATTTAGTACCATCCAACCTTTCTATAATAAAGTAAAACTGCTCTTTATTAACCTCTTTCAATTTATAAGCTCGAATCCATTCTTTTTGTGCTTCTACACTCGTATCAGATTTTGAAAGATAAGTATTATATTTACCATCGCTCCTAAGCTCAGTGATAAACTCAGCATCATCTTCAGTTATGAGCCGCATTTGAATAGTTTTACTTATTAGCATAATTAGCTACCACCTTTTTAAACTGAGTATAATCACGAATATAATCGCCTTCATCGTAGTGTTCACTTGCAATCACCAACAAAACACAATCATCAGTGAAGTCATGCATTTCTCGCCAAATACATGAATCTATTAGAAGCCCTGAACTAGGACTATCCAATAAGACCTCCGCCCTCTCATTACCATCATCTAAAATGAACTTACAGGACCCCTTCAAAGCGATAGCAACTTGTTTAAGTTCTTTGTGTGCATGAAGCCCCCTAACAACACTTTTTTGTGTATCATAAATGTAGTAGACCCGCTTAATTTTAAAGGGGATATTTTTATTTTGCTCTATGCTGACTAGAGCTCCTCTTTCATCGCCATGGCTTTGGAGGTGAATTCTTTTAACTTCCATATTTATCCCAGCGCTAATTTTAAAGGTTTAGCTAAACTATCTTTTTCTGAGAGCTTAGGTGATTTGACTATTGGCCAATCAATATTTAAGAATGGGTCGTTCCAAGCTATTGAAACTTCACTTTTAGGATTATAAAAGTCAGTGCATTTATACACAAACTCGGCATCATTACTGGTAACATAAAAACCGTGTGCGAAGCCTTCAGGTATCCAAAGTTGCTTTTTATTCTCTGCTGAGAGATACACACCAACCCATTCACCATATGTTGGAGAGTCAATTCTAATATCTACAGCCACATCAAAAACTTCACCTGATACTACACGTACCAACTTCCCTTGTGTATTTTCAGCCTGAAAATGAAGACCGCGCAATGTACCTTTATTAGATTTTGAATGGTTGTCTTGGACAAACTTTACAGGATATCCAGTTACATGTTTCTCGAACTCTTTTTGATTCCAAGTTTCCATAAAGAACCCTCTTTTATCACCAAAAACTTTTGGCTCAATGATTTTTACATCAGGGATCCTAGTGTCTATTACTTGCATAGTTTCAACCTATATATTTTTGAAGATCTCTTATCGCCGCTTTCCAATCACTAGCTTCAATTGAAAACGACTCTTTTAACTTATCAACCTTCAACCTGGAATTGAGCGGGCGCTTAGCTGGAGTTGGATATTCCGCAGTGCTGATCTTTCCTAAGATAGGTTTACTGGTAATAACTCCTTGAGCACTTGCCTGCTCAAAAATAAAATCAGCGAATTCATACCAGCTCAGCTGAGGGAGACCCGAGAAGTGATAAACGCCATATGGAATTTCTTTATCTTTCTCGATCTTTTTCGCAATTTCAATCAGTGAGTCTGCAATATCTCCAGCATAAGTAGGACCACCGAATTGATCTCCAACGATATTCAATTGCTCTCTGACTGCACCTAGTCTTAACATTGTTTTGACAAAGTTATTTCCATATTCACCAAAAACCCAAGAGGTTCTCAAGATAATATGTTTCTCACAAAACTCTGCAACAGCTTGTTCTCCAGCCAATTTACTCTGCCCGTAAATACCTAAAGGCTTTGTTGCATCTGTTTCAACATACTCTTCGAGCTTATTACCGTCGAATACATAATCAGTAGAAATATGTAATAGAGTTGCACCAATTTGCTGAGAAACTTTTGCGAGATAACTAGGTCCATCCCGGTTAACTCCGTAAGCTAATTGCACTTGCTCTTCCGCTTTATCAACGGCTGTATAAGCAGCAGCATTGATAATTATATTTGGAGAAAAATCATAAACTACTTCATTGACTCGAGCTTGATCTGTTATGTCTAATTCCGCTTTTGTTAGGGCTAAGACTTCAAAGCTCGCTTCATGAGATAACTTTTCAGTAAGGCAAGTCCCCACTTGTCCTTGCCTGCCTGTAATCAAAATCCTCATATGCCTATTAACTTTCTCTTAGTTTCTTATCGTTTACCAAGCGATAAAGGTATTGGCCATATTCATTTTTCATCATCGGTTCAGCCAAAGCTAACAATTCAGTATCATTTAACCAGTTGTTTCGCCATGCGATCTCTTCTAAACAAGCCACCTTCAACCCCTGAACATTTTCTATCGTTTGCACAAAGGATGAAGCCTCATGTAGACTCTCATGAGTACCGGTATCTAACCAAGCAAACCCTCGCCCTAGTAGTTCCACGTTAAGTTGACCTGCATCCAGATACATTTCGTTGATCGATGTGATTTCCAGCTCACCTCGAGCGGAAGGCTTCACTTTTTTCGCCATTTCTACAACTTGGTTGTCATAAAAATACAGGCCTGTAACCGCATAATTTGATTTTGGCACTTCTGGCTTCTCTTCAATTGAAACCGCCCTCATATTTTCATCAAATTCAACCACGCCAAAGCGCATAGGATCTTTCACTTGATATCCAAACACACTCGCACCAGATTGACATTCAGCTGCGCGTTTCAATGAATTTGAGAATGATTGGCCGTAGAAGATATTGTCCCCTAAAACCAAGCAGACGCTATCATCTCCAATAAATTCTTCGCCAATAATAAAAGCTTGAGCTAGACCATCTGGGCTTGGTTGAATTGCGTATTCTAAATTAACACCAAAATCAGAACCATCGCCAAGTAATCGCTTAAATGACGCCTGATCTTCAGGTGTTGTTATAATTAAAATGTCTTTGATCCCCGCTAACATCAGTGTAGATATTGGATAAAACACCATCGGCTTATCATATATAGGTAACAATTGCTTAGATACACCACGAGTCAGCGGATAAAGGCGGGTACCAGAACCTCCAGCGAGAACAATCCCTTTCATTTTATCTATCTCCATTTTCCAATATGCCCAAGCGCTCTCTTTGATAAGAGCCATCTTGAATATTTTCACACCACACTTGATTTTCTAAATACCAAAGTACAGTTTTGCGCAGCCCTGTCTCGAAAGACTCTAATGGTTTCCAAGACAGCTCTTCCGCCATTTTTGACGCATCAATTGCATATCGCCTGTCGTGACCAGGGCGGTCAGATACATGGACTATCTGTTCTGAGTACTTAGTTTCTTTCGGCCTAAATTCATCTAACAAGTCACAAATTGCTCTCACTACTTCGATATTCTGCTTCTCATTGTGACCACCTATATTGTATGTTTCCCCGTTTACCCCTTCAGTAACAACTTTGTATAGAGCCCTCGCATGATCCTCTACAAATAACCAATCCCTAATTTGGTCACCCTGACCATAAATAGGTAATTCTTTGCCTTCTAGGGCGTTTAAAATCACCAATGGAATCAGTTTTTCAGGGAAGTGGTATGGGCCATAATTGTTTGAACAATTAGTTATTACTGTCGGTAAACCGTAAGTACGTTGCCAAGCACGCACTAAATGGTCACTTGAAGCCTTGCTCGCTGAATAGGGGCTGCTCGGAGCATAGGGCGTTTCCTCAGTAAAAAGAGGTAACTCTTCGCTGGTTTCGCTTGGGTGAGGTAAATCGCCATACACTTCATCTGTGGAAATATGATGGAATATAAATTCCTCTTTAGCATTTCCCTCTAATCCAAGCCAGTATTTTCTAGCTGCTTCGAGCAGCGTATATGTACCAACGATATTAGTCTGTATAAATTCTGCTGGGCCTGTAATCGAACGGTCCACATGACTTTCTGCCGCTAAATGCATAACAGCGTCAGGTTTAAACTCCTGAAATAATTGCTCTATTTTTTCGCTATTACAAATGTCTACTTGAGCAAAAGAGTAACGCTCATTTTTTTCAACATCTTTCAATGATTCTAAGTTACCTGCGTAAGTTAACTTATCTACGTTCAAGACGCGGCTTTGCGTGTGTTCTATAATAAATCTAATTACCGCAGAGCCTATAAAACCAGCCCCACCTGTTACAACAATGTTCATTTCCAAACTCCCTTAGTATCTACTAAGTAATCAAAAATCGGGGCAATATTTTTAAATTCTTTATGATCAACCAATAACACATGAATATCGGCTTCTTGTTGCGCCCGTTCAAGAGTAACTAGTTCAATGTTGTTCGCATGTGATGGTAGTGAGCTGATATTGGGTTCAACAGCGAAAACTGAACCTGAGTGGAATTTAGCTAATTCAGAAGTAATATCTAACGCAGGACTTTCTCGTAAGTCGTCAATATTCGGCTTAAATGACAAGCCATAGCAAGCCACCGTAACATCCTGTGCTGTTTTTGATGTGTTAGCTTGCAAAAAATCTGCTAGTGCTAATTTTACTTTATCAATTACCCACGAAGGTTTTGCATCGTTGACTTTACGGGCTGTGTGAATAATTTTTGCTTCTTCTGGTGTTTTGCTAACTATAAACCAAGGGTCTACTGCAATACAGTGGCCTCCAACACCAGGACCTGGTTGCAAAATATTAATACGTGGGTGGCGATTAGCCAAGGAGATTAGTTCCCAAACATCAATATCCAATTTATCGCAAATAATCGATAACTCGTTAGCAAAAGCGATTTGAACATCTCGACACGAGTTTTCTGTTAGCTTTGCCATTTCAGCAGTACGGGCATTAGTAATTACGCACTCGCCTTGTACAAAGGTTTTATATAACTCTACAGCTCGAGTAGAACAATGTGCTGTCATGCCTCCAATTACGCGATCATTTTCTACCAACTCACGAACTACATGTCCAGGCAATACACGCTCTGGGCAGTGAGCAATATTTACGTCAGCATTTTCTCCTGCGTGCTGCGGGAAACTTAAATCAGGGCGAGCCGCGGCCAACCAGCCTGCCATTTGCTCAGTTGCACCAACTGGTGAGGTAGATTCAAGAATAACTAAATCACCTTTCTTTAGTACTGGTGCAATTGCTTCACTGGCTTTATGAATATATGTTAAATCGGGTTCTGGAATTTGTGAGTCGTTATTTTTAAAAGGAGTTGGCACCGCAATTAAAAAAGCATCAGCTTGCTCTGGTGAAAGCGTTGCTTTGAGATAACCTTCTTTTACGGCTGCATGAACAATCATATCTAGCTCAGGTTCAACGATATGGATTTCACCTCGATTGATTGTGTCTACGGCATGCTGATTAACATCCACACCAATTACTTTCTTTTTGCGAGAGGCAAACATCGCTGCTGTTGGCAATCCAATGTAACCCAAGCCAACGACCGAAATTGTATTAAATGACATACTTTCCCTTTGAAAATCTTGAAGTTTAAAACTGCTTAATGGTGTTTATTTAGCTAAAATATCGCAGATTCTTTTGCATGCATTTCCATCACCATAAGGGTTATGGGCTCTGCTCATTTGCTCATAGCTTTTCTTATTAATTAGCAATTGTTCTATAGAAGCGGTGATTGCTGCTACATTAGTCCCAACTAACTTTACTGTCCCAGCTTTTACAGCTTCAGGACGCTCAGTGGTATCGCGCATAACTAGAACCGGCTTGCCGAGACTAGGCGCCTCTTCTTGAATACCACCAGAGTCTGTTAAAATAACATGTGCTCTATTCATCAAATAAACAAAAGGCAAATATTGTTGAGGTTCTATTAAGTGAACATTGTCTATATCGCTTAAAATGCGATTAACAGGCTCTTGCACATTTGGATTTAAGTGCACTGGATACAGGATTTGACAGTTTGGGTGTGCTTTTGCAGTCTTAGCCAGAGCTTCACAAATACGTTCAAACCCACCACCAAAGCTTTCTCTTCGGTGACCTGTAACTAAGATCAGCTTTTTGCTCTCATCCAACATAGGGAACTTTGAAGCCAGGGTATTGCTTAGATCAGAGTCTGTTTCTATTTGATGCTTTACCATTAGCAAAGCATCGATCACTGTGTTACCCGTAACAAATATATTCTCATCATGGTAATTTTCAACTAGCAAGTTTTGTTTAGAGGTCTCAGTAGGAGCAAAGTGGTATCTGGTAAGCGCCCCTGTAAGCTTGCGGTTTGCCTCTTCTGGCCATGGAGAGTATATATTGCCTGTACGCAACCCAGCTTCGACATGACCAACTGAAATTTGTTCATAATAAGCTGCTAAGCTTGCTGCAAACGTGGTTGCAGTATCGCCATGTACTAAGACCACATCTGGCTTAAACTCTTTAAGTACTGGAGTAAGCTCTAATAAAATTCGGCTTGTCACTTCTGGTAGCGTCTGCCCCGCTTTCATTAGGTTTAAATCATAGTCAGGTGTAATTTTGAATAACTCTAATACCTGATCTAACATCTCTCTGTGCTGTGCCGTAACACATACTTTGGCATCGAAGCGTACATCGTGCATTAGAGCGTGTACTAAAGGTGCCATTTTAATTGCTTCTGGTCTTGTTCCGAATACTGTAAGTACTTTCACAGAGTGTCCCTTTATTTTTTCTGCTGGTTTGGTTAGAAATGCCGATTGGATTTTAGGAGGCTTTAATAATGCGGTAATTTATTTTTATATTGAAACTATTTGAAATCTTTAACTTTAATCACGGCGTAAAGCCACTTTTATACTGTTAATTTACTAGTTCTCTTAAAATCGCGGCATAAAGCCGCTCCTACAAGTTAATAGAGCTGCGGCGTGTTACTGCAGCTATAAACTATGCTTTATCTGATTTGTATTCGTAGTTGTAGTAGCCGTAGTAACCATAGGCGTTGGTTGACTTACGAACAACACCATTGAATACCACTCCTTTTACATCAATGCCATTTTGCTCAAAACGATTTCTCGTAATTTCTAGCTCTTTTATGTGGTTTTGGCCAAAACGTGTTACAAGTAATGTAGTCCCAGCGTGAGCACCAACGATTGCAGGATCGGTTACTGCTAAAATAGGTGGTGTATCCACAATAACTAAGTCATACATTTTACTCACTTCACTTATTAATTTGCTGAAGTTTTGGTGCATTAAAAGCTCTGATGGGTTAGGAGGGATTTGGCCACGTGTCATTACATGCAAACCTTCAACCTGAGTCGGCTTAATAACTTGTGCTAAGTTTAGTCGACCAGATAAGTAATCACTTAACCCGTCATCCCACTTCATGCCAAACTGTGTTTGTAGGTAGCCTTTGCGCATGTCAGCATCAACCACTAATACACGTTTACCGCTTTGCGCTAATACTGTTGCTAGGTTTACAGTGATAAATGATTTACCAACCCCCGGGCTTGGGCCAGAGATGGCTATTACATTATTTTTAGCCTCTAGCATCGCAAAGTGTAAGCTAGTACGTAGGCTTCGTAGTGCTTCAACAGAGAGATCTGCTGGGTTATCAATTGCTAAAATAGATTTTGCTTTTGCGGTTTTACCTTTGCGTGCTTTAGCAAAACCAGTCAGTTTTACTTGGTAGTCAGAAAATGGAACGCTTGCGTAAACAGGCATACCTAAGGCTTCGATTTCGCCAGGGTCTTCTATTCCTTTATGTAGCGCTTTTTGAATAAGTACAATTGCAATTGCTAGCATACCACCTAACATAGTCGCCATGACTACGATAAGCGCCTTTTTTGGTTTTACGGGCTGAGTAGTATTTACCTCGGCATAGTCAACTATGCGTACATTACCAACCGTACCTGCGCGTACTATGTCTAGCTCTTGAGTTTTAGCAAGAAGTAAGGTGTAAATTTCATTATTTACTTCAACATCACGTTTTAAACGCAGTAGCTCTCTTTGCGTTTCAGGTAGCCCTTGGACCTCACCGGTAAGCTCATTGCGCTGGCGTTTTACAGTATCTATTTGCTCCACTACTCCACGGTAAGAGGGGTGCTCACGCTTAAATTTGCGGCCAAGCTCTAAGCGCTTTAATTCAAGTTCTTGTAATTTAGTTTCAAGCGTGACGATTTGCTCGAGTACACCTTGAGTCTCTAAGCTAATGTCAATGGATTCTTGGCGAATTTGATAGTCGTTAAATGCCTTTTCAGCACGCTCTAGGCTACGTTTAACCTCTGGCAGCTGCACTTCTAAAAATTCAAGTGACTGCTGCGCTTCTGCGCTGTTACGCTCAACATTACGGCGTACATAAATGCTCGCCACTTTATCCAATACTTTCTCAGCATAGGCCGGCGTTTTATCTTGCAGCGCAAGATTAATAATACCGGAGTCTTTGCCCTTTTCAGACGCTGAGATTGCACTTTGTAAGTCAAGTATTGTTTGTAAGCGGTTACGCTTTACGATTGAAAACTCAGTATCAGGTCGCGCAATAAGCGTTTTAATCGTGAGTTCAAATTGCCCAACCTTAACTTCTTCACCCACTTTACCAGATAGAATAATTTCATCATTGGCGTTTAATAGTGCAAAGTTATCGTCAGCTTGTGCTAACAAGGTAAAGCCGCTTCCCTCAGCGCTTTTAGGTACTCTAAAGCGATGAATTTCTACCTTTTCACCGCCCCAAGCATACGAGCTTGCCCCAAAACTAGCCTCAGCAACTTCACCCTCGCTTTGCGCTACAAACTGGCGATAACTACGACCACCAAAAAGTGGAAACAACTTTGGCTCTACCACAATATCTAAGTTTAAAGTATCAACGGCTTCACCAATCACACTTCTCGATTTAAGTAGTTCGATTTCTGTGACCGCTGCTGAGGTACTCTCAAACATACCAGACATGTCGTCAAAGCCCGGTACTGAGCCCCCCTTTTCTTCTACTTGTACCATTGCCGTTGCTTGGTAGATAGGTGTGCTGAATATGGCATATGCCACACCGAGTAGCATAAGCAGTGCAGTTACGCCTGCA
This sequence comes from Pseudoalteromonas sp. J010, assembly GCF_003934235.1. Taxonomy (NCBI): domain Bacteria; kingdom Pseudomonadati; phylum Pseudomonadota; class Gammaproteobacteria; order Alteromonadales; family Pseudoalteromonadaceae; genus Pseudoalteromonas; species Pseudoalteromonas sp. J010. Next base: position 26,084 of record NZ_RDBW01000043.1, read on the forward strand.
ATAAACCATTTGGCATCAAGAAGTGCACCAACAAGTGCCATTAAGTCAATTTCTTGGGATTCTTCTTGTTTCGGTTTTTGCGCAGAAATTAGATTTGGCTGAGCATTCATATACTCTCAATTCCTTATAAATACTGTTGCCAAGCACCACAGGCGCTGTCGATAAGCTGATATACGTGTTCAAATGCTTCTTTAGACTGGCGATAGGGATCGGGAATTTCTTTGTCTCCTATCCACTTTCCGAGTAAAAACGTTTTGCCACGCGCTTGAGGGTAACGGCTGCATAGGTCATCAAGATGCCTATGCTCCATCACTAAGAGTAGACTATTTTGAGCAACTAGAGCGCTATTTAACTGACGCCCTTGGTGCGGGCTCATGTCGATACCCTGTGCTTTAGTCAGTTCTTGTGCCATAGCATCAGCTGACTTGCCTTCCAGCGCGGTTAAGCCCGCTGATGACACTTGAATATTTTTACCCGCTAATTTGCTTTTTAATACATATTCAGCGGTTGGGCTGCGGCAAATATTACCCGCACAAACCATTAACACACTATCAAACATGAGCTTTCACACTATTGGTTGTCAATATCTTGAATTGCGTCCACTGTTGAAAGTGACGGCAATAATAGGCTGATAACTTTGTTCCAGCGAGCAAGAGGCGCACTGGTTACGTAAACGATATCTTGTGGTTGTAGTTCGAATTGCTCTGCAAGCACCAATGATGCTACATTTTTTGCATGCAGCTGGTATACATCCGCAAGCACACCATCTTTTTGGAAATCGCGCTTACGTAATACAAAAATACCATTTGCATCTGCTGTACGTTCGTTAAAACCTCCGGCATCAGTCAGTGCTTCGGCAAGGCTAAGACCAAAGCGGTTCACATCGACTTTACCCGCTTTTATCACATCACCCAGCACATATACATTACGCTTGTCATTACGGCTGATGTGAACGATATCACCGTGCTGTAATAGCCGGTTTTGCGAAATATCACCCTGTGCGTAAAAGTCATCTAATTGAATCGTTTCTGTCTTATCACCGCGAGTAAAGGTAACCGTTTCCCAGTCAGCATCTTTTGTTAAGCCACCAGCTTGGTTAATGGCATCGATTAAAGTGACCGGAGTTTCTGTAATCGGATATACGCCAGGTTTAGTTACTTCACCTGTGACATATGCTTTTTGGCTCTTAAAGCCTACTACTTTAACGTCGATTTGTGGTTCTTCAATAACTCGGCTTAGTCGCTTTGCAATATCAGCTCTTAGTTCACTCACTGTTCTTCCTGCAGCAGGAACTTTAGGTGCGTATGCAAAGTTGATAGTACCGTCAGCTTGAACTCGAAAACCATCAAACTCTGCGGTTCTTTGAACTGCTGCCGGAATTGTTAGCTCTGGGTGATCCCATACACCAATGGTTATTACATCACCGACTCCGAGGCGGTATTCGTAATTTGAAACATCTATACCTACCAGTGATGAGCGGTCGATCTCCTTGGCACGTTTGATTTTGTGTTCTTGTACCAACTGTGAGTCAATGATGTGAATGTTTACTTTTTCTAGATCGCGTTCAAGATTTGCAGTTTGCTCTCCTGAGCCTATTCCTTCAAAGTGACCACCAGGTATGAGTGTACAACCACTCATCGTCAACAGTACTGCCGAAGCAATAATCGTTTTACAGCGTAGCGCCATTATCTCTTCCCAAAAGTTTTATAATCTTTTCTTTTAATTGCTTTTATTGTCTTTAATTTAATAGTGTTAAGACAACCAAGATTCAGTTGGCTAATTAAAGCATGCACATTAGTTAATCGCAAGTGAGTACTAGGTTTTACGTAACTTCTCACTCTATATTATGTGTTTTTCTCGTTGTTTAATATGATAAACGTTATATCTGTGACCCATCTGTATTTGGTTTTGTTTTTTGATTGCTTTAAAAATCACAATAACTGTTAAGGGCTGTGATGCTGTAAAAGATCGCGAGGTAAACTCGCTCCTACCATCCCCTGTAACAAAGTGCTGTTGTATTTAAGATTTAGGCACGCTTCCGCCCTTAGGTTGCAGCTCCTAAATGCTGATTGGCTCTATGACCATCTCGTATTGAGCCGTTTTACATCGACTTTTTATCGCGAGGTAAACTCTCTCCTGCCATAACAGTGTGCAGTGAGGTCACCGTGAATGTGACCATACTACAAAATGGTGTGACATAAGCTCTCACACTAGTAAAAGATCGCGAGGTAAACTCGCTCCTACTATCCGCACAATATAGTAACGGTAGGTAAGTCGCACCTAATTTGTAGGGCAAAGTGGCTTAACATAACTGTTTTAGGGACTTCAAGCCATGACTATATTGTATCGCAGAAGTTAGATTACACCTTTCTTGCAACATATAAATAAGAATAAAGGATGAAGTTTCTATTGTACCTTTTTTATTGTACAGTTATCTACAACGACTTTTGTATATTGGTTGAGCAGTTTAATCAGTAAAATACTGCGCATCTCACCGTCTGGTTGCTGATAAATTGCTTGCACATCCCGGTAGCAGCCCTCGGTTAGTTGTACGAGGTCACCTTCTTGAAAATCACACTCTACGGGGGCTTCATCTTTATTCATGAGCTGCATAACTAATTCTTCAGGTACAATTTGAAGATCTGTACCGTAGCGAATAAAGTCAGCAACGCCACGGGTATGTTTTACCGCAGAAAAGTGTGAAGAATGTGGATTTAACTTAACAAATAGATATCTAGGGAACAGCGGCTGCACGGTAGACCTTGCACTGGCGGTTTTACGCTTAGTGATAGTCGGGAAGCAAGAAGCAATTCCCTGATTTTTGAGATTAGACTGTGCTCTAAATTCTTGTTTTGGTTTACAGTAGAGCAAATACCAGCATTCCATGCGTTCAGTTCCCTAAATAAAAAAAGCCTAACTAGGTAGGCCTTGTATTATACGTATATTCTCAACTCCGTAAAGCCTAGTCGCTACCAAATAAGTCTCTTGTGTAGACTTTTTCGGTAACGTCTTGTAACTCACCAACCATTCGGTTAGAAATAATTACATCACAGCTACTTTTAAACTGTTCTAGGTCATTTATCACTCTAGAATTAAAAAAAGTTTCCGCTTCTAGCACGGGCTCATAAACTACTACTTCAACGCCTTTAGCTTTGATACGCTTCATCACCCCTTGAATTGAAGAGGCCCTAAAATTGTCAGAGCCAGACTTCATTATCAGGCGATATATCCCCACGACTTGAGGTTTTTTCTTTAAAACAGACTCAGCGATAAAGTCCTTTCTTGTTGTGTTTGCATCAACAATCGCCTGAATAATGTTGTTCGGCACATCCTTGTAGTTAGCAAGCAGTTGTTTGGTATCTTTTGGCAGACAATAACCACCATAACCAAAAGATGGATTGTTATAGTGATCGCCAATTCTAGGATCTAAACACACGCCTTCAATAATTTGTTTAGAGTTTAAACCGTGCGACTCTGCGTAGCTGTCTAATTCATTGAAATACGCTACACGCATTGCCAAATAAGTGTTAGAGAATAGCTTTATGGCCTCAGCCTCAGTTGGATCCGTGTATAAGACCTCAACAGATTTCTTTAATGCTCCTTGCATCAGCAGCTCTGCAAATATTTGTGCCTGCTGTGTTTTGTCACCAATCACAATCCGGGACGGATACAAGTTATCAAACAACGCTTGTCCTTCTCGTAAAAACTCAGGTGAAAAAATTATTTTATCGCTTCCAAACTGATCTCTTATTTTTTGGGTGAAACCAACTGGCACTGTGGATCTTATCACGATAATGGCTTGAGAGTTTTTCTCGCTTACTTTCTCTAGCGTTTGCTCAACGGAGGATGTATCGAAGTAATTAGTGTGTGGGTCGTAATCAGTTGGTGTTGCAATGACGATCAGCTCGGCATGCTCTAACACATCAGATAATTGTGAACTGACTTTAAGGTTTAGTGATTTAGTCTCAAGATAGTTTGTTATGTCTTGGTCATATATGGGGGAGACACCACTTTTCAATTTGTTCAAGCGTTCTATATCAACATCAAAAACGGTTACCTCGTTATGCTGCGCTAGCAAGACAGCGTTTGAAAGCCCCACATAACCACACCCTACAACCAGAATTTTCACATTAATCACTCATACGCATTCGTTAAACCCAAGATAGCCATACCGTGTGACAGTTAAGCGTTGTTTGTACTACAGTTATTTGACTTTTCCCGCTGTAGCCGCTTTTTTTCAAATTCATACCGATGAGGGTATAAAGTTGTCATGATCACTACAATACCAACTAGCGCATAAACACTATTTATTGAGCTGACTGATAGACCATTTAAAAATAAGATTGATACCACACTTAATCTTACTCTTCCTGGCACTAAGCTTATCTTCAACAAGTAATTGATAACGGTAAATACAACCGCAAGCCCAACAATACCATGATCAAATACTTGCCTAATAACATACGAGTGTAAAATTACTGAGTAGCAAATGTTTGGATCTTTTGCACTAAATAGCGTTTTATAGAAAACTAAACGCTCGCATACGGCATCAGGCAAAGAGGTTAATGGTGTTGAGCCAAACAAAAAGTTAAACCAAGTCCAATCTTTAATAGCGATTAAAAACCCCTGAGCAAATACAACTCTGTCTATCGAGCTTACATCTCCGCCAGAGAGTCGACTTACGAGTACTCCAGCCACACCAACACCAATTATGCCCAGTACCATCAACTTCAATATTGTTTTAAAGTCAAAATTACGGATCAATAAGAATGTCAGCATCGCAAAATACGCAACCACGCCCGAGCGAGAACCAGACATGAACACAACAAGGGTAAGCGTTAGCCATTGTGTTACCGAGAGCTTTTTATCTATCGCCCACACCGCTAGTGCGATAAATAAAATAGTCATTATCTCAAAGTTATTCTCAGCAAATACACCTGGTCGTTTGAAAGTTGCAAATATCAACCATAGAATATATTTACACAAAAAGATGCCAAGTAGCATATTAAAAAGTAGAGTGACTTGACGCTGGCTAAATAAACATTTACCCGAGAAAAAAGTAAGGATCACCAAATAAACATAGGACTTATATGCTAAAAAGTAATCCTTTGGATGAGTCGCATTCAAATGCGCAATTATGAAGGTATAAGCTATATAAAATAAGCATCCACAGACTATTATCCAAGCACCACTTTCCATCTTCTTTGCCAAAAATAGTAAGCTTGTTAGCACCAACAGTTCAAATAGTGCATTGGTTGGTAGAGGATTATAATATGTATAGGAGATAAAGCTCGCCAATGACATTATAATAATAAAAAATAAGTAGTTATTTTTTACCATCGTCCAGTGCTTCCATTATGTTTACTGCCGCTTTTCCATCTAAGCCGTGAGCTATTGCAAGTTCTTTTGTCTTCGGTGTTTTTGCCATAAGCATGTCATAATTTTGATTAACAAACTCTGCGACTAATTGTGGCTTATCTACAATATATACACCATAGTCATTAAGTAAATCTGTACCAACCTTTTTCGCTAAATCATGCGCTAAGCCAACATCTTTAGTCGTTACTATAATGCAGTTGGCCAACATAGCCTCAACCATACAATACGAATATGTCTCAATAATTGATGGGATCAATACTACTTGTGCTTGTGCATAGTGTGTCAGCATTTGATGATAGTTTAATTCAACATCATCTAGATTAACGAGCAGGTAATGACACGATGCAATTTCTTTAAACCCTTTAATTTCTTCATGCTTACGGTTAGGAAAAAAGAAATGCGTTGGCCGTTTAGCAACACTTTCTGTAGGAAAGTCAGCTCCTAAATGAATAATATCATGCTCGTTAGCACCCAGAGCCGCCGCTTGTAGTCTTGATAAACACAATGTTTTATTTGCAAAAAACATACTTAATTGGGTTAAACGCTTGGATGCCACTATGCGACGAATAAATGAGATCTGAGGTTTTAAACTAGCCGGAAACAACGGCTCTCCCTCATGAGGGATAAAAATGACCTTTTTACCAAGTAAACGAAATACAGGGGCAAACAAAAGACATAAAAAAACATAGTTGATCACCACCGTATGGCTTTTGCAGCCTTCCTTTATAATTCGATATATATCAAAAAATACGGTTTTTAAAGACTTTGAAAAAAATGCAAACTTGATATTTTTACTATTTTCTAGTTGCCTTGCAAGCAACCCTATGCCGTTATATTCTCCAGCAGAAAATGAAATAACTAATACTCCCTGTTTCATGATGTTCGCTCATTTATACGAAACTTACGCTTCAAATATACAGTAGCGAAAATAGCTAAACGCTTACTCATCGCCATCCACTTTTTCGCTCCAACAGCATGTTTGCTTATCACTCTATAGTCTTCTTTGATCATGCGTTTCATATTGCTAGATATGCTACCAGCAACCTGCCGATAAAACGCATATTGCCCGCCAATAAGCTGCATTTTCTTGTTTTGCTTTGCGGCTTTTAAGAAAAAGTCATGATCTTCTATCACCACATCCTCAGAAAATCCGCCCAGCTCAATAAATACAGTTTTGCGTATTGCACAACCTATAATGCTATATTTCTCACCAGATTTACTCCCCCAACCGAATAACACATCATCAAAGGTTAAGAAGTCATTATCACGCTGATATCGAGCTAAAAAGTCCACTGATTTAGTTTCATGAAAAAATTGCACAGGTGAAAAAACCAAATCAGCCCCCTGACTAAACGCACGCTCTAGCTGCATCACAAAGTTATGCCCTAATAGATCATCTCCACCAATAACGATTAACGCATCACCTGTTGCCATTGATGCAGCACGGTTCATGGTTTTAACCTGTCTTTGATTAGTTTCGTTTTGATAGACCCGCAGACGATGATCTGCTTTGGCTGCGTGCTGCAACACTTCAAATGTATTATCCGGTGAACAGTCGTCAATCGCTATAACCTCGTCTTCTTCGCGGATGGCAGCGAGTACACTTTGCAATGTATCATCAACAAAATGTGCTTGGTTATAGAACGGGATAATCACAGTAAACTTCAAAACTACTTCCAAATTAACGTTTTAAAATACGCTTTAATGCAATAAAAGCCATTGTTGCCGGTGTTAAACATACCTGGCTCAACACCGAGCAAGTCAATAAGCGCAAATATAAGGGTCGATATTGTAACACTTTTATAGAAAAAGTTTGTTTAATAATGTCTCTGCATTGTGAGATTAATCTCTTAACTTGATTGCGCTGTTCAGAAGTCATAACAGCTTGATTTTCTCTCATTATCACCGCGCCAGACCACACACAAAGCATGAGCTGAGCACAAAAGCGAGACTGCATCTGCTCAAATACATTTTTGCTATCCAATAGCGCTTTAAGCTTAATTTGGTTTTCCAATAACCCAAAACGCGCCATAGAAAAAGCTTTAGTCGAAGAGCTGTCATGCTGACGGTATAGATATTTACCACTGCTAAAAGCAACTGAATTACAATCTAGAAATAGTGCACGTGTCGTTAATTCATCACCATGTAAGTTTGATTCATCATAACGGATATTTGTAAAGACGCTCGCTTTATACATTCCAACACCATGTACACTCCAGTCTAAAGACAGCTCAGTTGCTAAAGTACCTGAGATGACCCCCTGTGTTGGTACAGACTTGAACTTGCTTTTTTCGCTAGTGCCATCCCAATAATATAAATCAAATAAACCAGCTTCAGCATCGTGTAACAACATGGCATTGAGTAAGCTTTCAATCGCATCAGCCTCGAGCATATCATCAGAGTCAACCATACAGACATAGTCTCCCTGAGCATGCTCGAGCGCTAAATTACGGGCGCTTGATGCCCCGCCATTTGCTTTAGAGAACACTTTGATTTTTGGGTTTTCCCTCGCAAGCTCTTCTAAAATAGCCAAGGTATTATCTGTAGAGCCATCATCAACACATAAAATTTCAAGCTGGTCATAACTTTGTTCAGCCACTGAGTATATGCTTTGCTTGAGAAATTGTGCCGCGTTGTAACAAGGCATTAAAACGGATACAAGAGGGAGTGATTCACGCATTAGGGTTCCATCTTTTGTAGATGTTTATAAAAAACGGTCCAAACAATAATGCCATACGCAGCATACGTCATGGCGTAAGCCTCAGATACACCAACTAAACCTCTTAGTTCAACAAGATACATAGTTAAGAATGCAAACCCGAAACTTGCGAAGATCTCGCAAAAGGCGTTCATTTTAAAATACCCTTTAGCTAGCATCAAGAGTGCTCCAACATGGCTAATGATCCGGATGATGTCACCTATGATCTGGGGCTCAAATAATACCTCTGCGGGTAAAAAAGCTTCTGTTGCAAGGAGTAGAATCAAAAACTCTCGAAGAAAATATATAGTACCACCACCGATAAGTGCTAAACACACAACCAAAAGCAACACCTGACTAGTCGTTTTTGTTAGTACCGAGCGACTTGTCGATTTCGAAAGCTTAGGGTAATAGTACACACCAATGGCCGTGATCAAGATTGATAAATAGGCTGTGGAGATATTCCAAACTAACTGCCACTGACCAGCGGCATCAATTGAAACCGCAGAGCTGAGTGTATCCCGTACGAGAATTAAAGAGATAGGGCCTGTTAGTGCACCAACTAACCCAAGGCCAAGATACTTTGCCATCGTGGTTACATCACAACGTTCGGCACTACCAAACCAGTTTTTTAATTTAAACCACGGCTCCCTGAAAACTCTTGATATAACCACCAACCCCGCAATTGCATTATTCAGTGCAACCGCAGCTAGGCCGCCAGCTAGCCCATAACTATATATTAAAAAGACAGCAATCAGGCAAGATACTATCGTTGAAACCATTAATGTGGTTATATATTTTGCGTGCTCTTCTTTGCCATTGACAACCGCTAATAGTAACGCATTAGCGACGTTGAGCGGCAGCATAACAAGCACCAGTAAAATCACCCAATAAAGCGTATCATTATTGAATAACAAGTTTGATAAAGTACTTGATGTTACGATTATAATTGGAGCAGTAATAGTGAATATCAAGACAATTAACTTTGTCGTTGCACGCCAATACGGTGAGGGGTCATCCCTATATTCAGCGGTATAACGTGATACACCTTGCGATAACTGATTACACATAACACCATTGAGGCCATTTACAAAGCTTTGTAATTGACCCACAAGTGCAACACCTTCTGTACCGGCGTAGACAGCAACAAATTTTGATACAACAAAGCCTTTAGCCATATTAAGTAGGGTTAACAGCCCACTTAATATGGTAACGCTGAATAACCTCATCCTGAGAAACTATTCACTGCTTTAACAACATGTTTGACTTGCTCGTCAGTCATTGTAGGGTCAATTGGCAAAGAGAGCACGGTCTCGTGTAGCTGCTCACTGATAGGTAAGCTTAGCTCACTAAGCTCTGGGTAAGCTTGCTGCTTGTGAGGTGGGATAGGATAGTGGATCAAACATTGAACCCCTTGTTCCATTAGGTGAGTTTGCAGTGCATCCCTATTATTACTTTTAACTACAAACAAATGCCAAACATGCGCTTCGGCCATCTCTACCTTCGGTAGTTCCACATGAGCGTTATCAATCATCTCTAGGTAACGTTGCGCTATTTCGCGTCGTTTAGCTATCTCTTGCTCAAGATGCGTCAGTTTTACATTTAAAAATGCAGCTTGGATCTCATCTAATCGTGAGTTTACACCTTGATACACATTCTCATACTTTTTATGCGAGCCGTAGTTTCTTAGTGCAACCAAGGTTGAAGCTAACTCATCATCATCAGTCGTTATTGCCCCCGCATCACCTAACGCGCCTAGATTTTTTCCGGGATAAAAGCTAAAACCAGAGGCATCACCGAAGCTACCTGCTTTTTTACCATTGATTGTTGCACCGTGCGATTGTGCCGCATCTTCTATTACTAACAGTTGATGAGAATTTGCAAAAGCACAAATCGCTTCCATTTCACTCAACTGACCATATAAGTGAACAGCCATAATCGCTTTTGTTTTGTCGGTTAAATGCGCCTGCATCTTTTGCACATCAATATTGAAGGTGTTGGGATTAGGCTCAACGAGCACTGGCACCAATCCATTTTTTGAAATGGCAAGAATTGACGCTATATAAGTGTTCGCAGGTACAAGCACCTCATCTCCTGCGTTTAACTTCCCCATTTCAAGCCAAGCTTGTAAGGTTAAGGTTAGCGCGTCTAAGCCATTGGCTACCCCGATACAGTGCTTAGTTTGGCAGTATTTTGCAAAATTGTGCTCAAATGACTCTAGCTCACGACCACAAAGGTACCACCCCGATTGGATAACACGCTGTGCAGCCTCTTCCAGCTCAACTTGATACTGAGCATTAATAGCTTGTAAATTCAAAAATGGAACTTCAATTGACATGGTGGTACTCACAATAATTTTTGATTTAATCTTTTTTATCATCTAGATAACGAACAATACGTGCAGGATTTCCAATCACTACTGCATTATCAGGAACGGACTTGGTTACAACAGCTCCAGCGCCAACCATCGCATTTTGACCAATAACCACTCTGGGTAAAATAGTCGCATTAGCCCCGATTGATGCGCCTTTCTTTAACATTGTGAGTGGAAAGTGCTCAGGGTATTGTTTTGAGCGGGGCATTACATCATTGGTAAAAGTCGCGTTAGGGCCGATAAACACATCATCTTCAATACGCAGACCATCCCACAGGTACACTCCTGATTTGATAGTAACGCGATCACCGATAATCACATCACCTTCTATCAATGTATGCGCGCATACATTAACATTACAGCCAATTTGCGCACCTTTTAATACCACTGCAAATTGCCATATAGTGGTGTCACTGCCTATATTATCTGTTTTTACATCAGCAAGAGGATGGATCATTTTGTTACCCAATTGATAAACTCATCATAGTCACGTAAGTAATCTGACTCATCATATTCCGCGCTGGCTAACACCATTAATACGCAATCAGGCGTAAAATTATGCATCTCTCGCCACACTACGCCATCAATTAATACACCATGTTCTGGAGATTCTAACCTGATCGTCTGTTGTGTTTTGCCATCATCAAGTAGTAAGTCGCAGCCACCAGAGGCAGCAAATAGCACTTGCTTTAAATCTTTATGTGCATGAAAGCCCCTTGATACATCTGGTTTTGTACCATAAATGTAATAAATACGTCTTATGTCAAAAGGGACGTCTTTATTAACCTCAAGTGCTATCAGTGAACCTCTATCGTCACCGCGCGGCGTAAACTTAAGTTGCTTTATCACTTCGTGTTAACCTTAATAAGAGAATCTAGGTATTTGCCGTAACTGTTTTTTTTCATCAAATCAGCACGTGCTTGTAAGGCTTCTTGTGAAAGCCAGCCTTGTTTCCATGCGATTTCTTCTAAACATGCGACCTTCAACCCTTGACGCCTTTCTAATGTTTGAACAAAGTGACTGGCTTCTAGCAGACTGTCATGAGTACCTGTATCTAACCAAGCAAACCCTCGCCCTAGTACCTCAACATCCAGTTGGCCTCGTTGCAGGTATTCATTATTTACACAAGTAATTTCAAGCTCACCACGGCTTGAAGGTTTGATGGATTTAGCTATCTCAACAACGCTGTTATCATAAAAATAAAGTCCTGTTACAGCATAATTAGATTTAGGCTGCTGTGGCTTTTCTTCAATAGACAGTGCTTTAAAGTTTTCATCAAACTCAACAACGCCAAATCGCTCAGGATCACTAACTTGGTATCCAAACACAGTAGCCCCACTTGTCCTCTTAGCAGCACTCAAAAGCTTTGGTGTAAAACCTTGCCCATAAAAGATGTTATCTCCTAGTACAAGACATACTGAGTCATTACCTATAAACTCCTCACCAATTATAAATGCCTGTGCAAGTCCATCAGGACTTTGCTGCTGGGCGTAGCTGATATTTATTCCAAATTGACTACCATCTTCTAAGATCCGCTCAAAGCCTGCCGCATCTTCTGGCGTTGTTATAATTAAGACTTCTTTTATTCCTGCCAACATCAAAACTGACAGCGGATAATAAATCATGGGCTTGTCATAAATTGGTAGCAACTGTTTAGACACGCCTTGCGTGATAGGATATAAACGGGTTCCCGAACCACCCGCTAAAATTATTCCCTTCATTTACTCACCTGCTCCCAAACGTTCTCGTTGATATGAGCCATCTAAAACCCGTGACCACCATGCCTCGTTTGCTAAAAACCACTCAACGGTTTTTTTCAGCCCTGATTCAAATGTTTCTTCTGGCTTCCAACCAAGCTCACGCTCTAGTTTACTGGCATCAATAGCATAGCGCAGATCATGCCCAGGGCGATCTGCCACAAAAGTGATAAGGTCACGGTAGTGGCTAATCGTGGAAGGTAAATCAGGTCTTAACTCTTGTAGTAGATCACAAATAGTGGTTACCACTTCAAGGTTAGTTTTTTCGTTCAAACCACCAATATTGTAAGTTTCACCAAGTGCTCCTTGAGTCGCAACCAGCACTAGTGCTTTGGCGTGATCTTCCACATACAACCAATCACGTATCTGCTTACCATCGCCATATACAGGTAACGGCTTCCCTTCAAGCGCATTTAAAATCATCAATGGGATAAGCTTTTCAGGAAAGTGATAAGGACCATAATTATTAGAACAATTCGTAACTAGTGTTGGTAAACCATAGGTGCGATGCCAAGCGCGGACAAGGTGATCGCTCGATGCTTTTGATGCAGAGTAGGGTGAGCTTGGATCATAAGCTGTATTTTCAGTAAAAAGTGCATCTGTATTAGCAAGGTCGCCGTACACCTCATCTGTTGAAATATGATGAAACCTAAATGTTTGCTTTTTCTCAGGTGTCAATTGATTAAAATACCCTCGAGCAACCTCTAACAAAGTGTAAGTTCCGATGATATTAGTTTGTATAAAATCAACAGGACCATCGATTGAGCGGTCAACATGACTTTCTGCTGCTAAGTGCATGATAATATCTGGTTGGTGTTCAGCGAATACAGCTTGCATATCTGCCATAGAACAAATATCAACTTGCTCAAAAGTGTATCTATCATTTTCACAGATACTTTCTAAAGATTCCAAGTTGCCAGCATAGGTTAGCTTATCAATATTTATCACTTCGTATTGAGTGTCATTGATAATTGTTCTTATGACTGCGGAGCCGATAAATCCAGCACCACCTGTTACCAAAATTTTCATATATAACCTTTTTACTTAACCCGCTCTTCTAAAAAAATCGACAAAGAACACACCAAAAAACTGTGGGTATTGTTTTAGTAGCCGCTTAGCTACATAGGAGCTATCAAAAGCACGATACAGCCAACGTAGATGCAACTTATCAATCCACGCCGGATAGTAGTGTAATTTACTGGAGGTTTGATGCAAAAAGCCGCCACAGGTATAAACCTGCTTTACCCTTCCCTTTCGTGCTTTTAATTTCACTGCAAATTCATCTTGCTTGGGCGTTCCTAAACCACATATAACGTATTCCGCTTGCGCCTCTTCAATTCGCTTAAACACTTCTTCATCTGACGAAAAGTAACCGTGCTCATACCCAACAACATTCATATTGGGGTAGTTTTCTTTAAAAATAGCCATGGTTTTTTCGATTTCGTCAGCCTTAGCACCAATAAAATAAACCTTTAACTGGTGCTCATGGGCATGCTCAAGAAACGTTTTAGCAAATGAACTCATATCAAAGCTTGTTCTTGGGATTGATTTTGAAAAGCACAAAGAAAACAATTTTGCCGATGAAATAGCATCTGTATAAATAGCATCAATTTGCTGAGTCAATGCTTCTTTGTCTCTCAGTAAAAGATACGAATACGGGTTCACAAAAGTAATCACTTCTGTGGTGTACTGCTCTTTAGCTTCACGATGGATTGTCAGTGCGAGCTGAGATTCAATATCTGGACTCTGCTTAATTTTATCTAAAAGTACGTGCATATCTAAAAAACCGTGAAATTAAAGATGTAGGGATCAACAACAACAAAAACGCAATAACTCTATAC
>NZ_RDBW01000044.1:0-40003 GCF_003934235.1 Pseudoalteromonas sp. J010
CTCTCATCCCGAGAAAGGTAGTTTTAGCCTTTATCTAATGGACGATAATGATAACGGCCCAGATTATTATCAAGCAGATAAAAAGCGTTGTGCCCAAGAGGTCTACGCTAGAGGTGTAATTATCAATGGTGAAGTGGTAAATGATCCTCAATATATAGAAAGCTTTCTAGAAACGGCAGATGAAGCTTTGGAAAAAGCGGCAATTAATGCAATTGAAGCTGGAAAACGAGAAGTAGACGAAGAACTCAGGGAAGAAATCCTGCCACATTTAGGTTCTATTGAATTTGATGAGGCGGTTAATGAAAAAATGAGAGAGCTAGGTTGGTTAACCAGAATGGGAACCAAAGCTGATCTAAATTGAATACTAACAAACGCATCAAGTCGCGCCCCTGAAAAGGGGGCGCGCAGGGGCATCAAAACTACGCGACGATTAGCTTTAGTGCTTCGGCTAAGTTAAACCAATCGCTGCTGCGTTTGTCTGCGCTCGTGTAGGCATTACAAAAAGCCAGTATGAATGCGTTAATTGTAGTAATTAAGGTGGGGTGGCACCGGTACTGCAAACTTCACCTTGATTGAGCCTTTTGACTATCCCTGCAGTAATGGCTTTTGATGGTATGGTAACAAAGCCTAGTAGATACAGCTAAGTACAAATAAGGCGAGCTAACTAGCTCGCCTTTTGGTATTAGCTGTGTTTTGTTGCTTCAGTCTCTAGTGAGACCTTTACTTGCTTAATCATGTTCTCTTTGATCTCAACCACTTCCATACGATAGTTGTCGACACGTAAGCTTAGCGGGGCGTCAGGAATGTCTTCGAGGTGCTCGACAATCAAGCCGCTTAGGGTTTTAGGGCCTTCTGTAGGTAAGTCCCAATCCATCTCTTTGTTTAAGTCACGAATGTTGACACTGCCTTCTACCATTACTGTGCCGTCGTGTTGCATGTTGACGTCTTCACTCGGTGCACGCGTCTGCGTTGTCGTAAAGTCGCCCACAACTTCCTCAAGTATATCCTCAAGCGTTACTAAGCCTTGAATATCACCATACTCGTCAACCACAAGCCCGATGCGTTCTTTTGCTTCTTGGAACTTGATGAGCTGAGTATTTAACGAGGTATTCTCTGGGACATAGTAGATTTCTCGCACTGCTCGCAGTAGCGATGGCTTATCAAATTGTTCTTTGGTCAGTAGACGTAGTGCGTCTCTGGCATGAATAAAGCCTACTGCATCGTCAATTTGGTCACGGTAAAGTAGTACTCGGGTGTGCTGAGCATTGGTTAACTGACGGGCAATGTCTTTCCACTCGTCGTTAATATCAATGGCATTGATTTCACTTCGTGGGATCATGATGTCTTCCACAGTAACATGATCTAAATCAAGAATAGAAGTCAGCATATTTTGGTGGTTGGAAGGCAACATTG
Source organism: Pseudoalteromonas sp. J010 (assembly GCF_003934235.1). NCBI lineage: Bacteria > Pseudomonadati > Pseudomonadota > Gammaproteobacteria > Alteromonadales > Pseudoalteromonadaceae > Pseudoalteromonas > Pseudoalteromonas sp. J010. The sequence continues at coordinate 1,414 of NZ_RDBW01000044.1, forward strand.
CACTGGACTCATTCACCACGGTTTTTAATTCTTCTTTACTGAGACTATGCTCTTCAATTTCTTGTGGTGTGATACCAACTAAACGTAGCATGCCGTTGGTGATCCAGTTGGTTGCAACAACCAAAGGAAATAATACTTTCAATAATACTTTAAGAATAACAGAGCTAGGGAATGCGACTTTTTCTGGATATAGCGCAGCTAATGTTTTTGGTGTGACTTCTGCAAAAATAAGCACCACAAGTGTAAGACCGAAAGTCGCGACAGCAATACCCATGTCGCCATAAAGGCGTAATCCGATAATTGTTGCGACCTGAGCGGCGGCGATATTGACAAGGTTATTTCCTATCAGGATCAGACCAATCAGTCTGTCTGGACGGTTGAGGAGGTTACTTACACGCTTCGCGCCACGGTGATTCTCTTTTTCAAGATGTCGCAGGCGAATACGGTTGATTGACATGATACCGGTTTCTGAACTAGAAAAATAAGCCGACATCAAAATGAGCACACCGAGTATAATAAACAAGGCGCTGGTCGATATGTCTTCCAACAGTGGATCCCTTTTTTACTTACGAAAGCGTATTAAGCGTTAGTGAGTTACGATAGTCAAGTTAAAGTTTAAAACCTGCCTAAAATCACTTCTTGTATAAAGCGACTACCAAAGTACCCAAGCGTAACGACACCAGAAGCGGTGATGATAGAGATAACAACCGGCTTACCACGCCATCCAAACACACGATGTCCAAAAGCTATTACTACATAGATAAGCCAGCCCACGATAGACAATATGGTTTTATGGATAGTCTCTTTGGCGAACATGCCGTCTAAAAAGTAAAAACCAGAAGCCAAAGCGAGCGTAAGTAGTCCAGTGCCCACAAACAATAGCTGATAAAGCTGCCTCTCTACCTGCATAAGCGGTGGTAAGTGGCTCGTCATGATGGCCAAGTCTCTTTGTTTTAGACGCTTATCGATAAACATAAACTGGATAGCGTAGAGTGTCGCAATAATAAGTACGCAGTATGCCAATAGCGATAATGAAATATGTAGCACTAAACCAATATCTACGTTTATGGTATCCATAATAATATGATGCGGGATAAACAGACTAGCCAAGAGTAAAATTGCTGCAAATCCATACACAACAGGAAGCAGTAAGGTTGCAGGAAAACGCAAAGATACCGTGGTTACTGAAACCACAATCACCCAGCAGGTTAATAGTGCGACATTTACCGTGCTGAGGTCTTGACCTTGATGAGTAAATACAGAGTTTACCAACACGAGCATGTGGGTCAAAATAGCAACGGTACTTAATATTAAGGTCTTCTTTTGATTAGGTCCTTGTTTGTCAAATAAGCGCGACAAAACATGACTGGTGGCCATGGAATAAAAAAGGCAGGCGATTAATGACAAGCTAACAATCAACATAAAGATAAATGCTCAATTTTTTGGTTTTCCTTTACGGCTATTGTATTTAAAGCCACTTCGCTTGCATAGAGTTTTATTTCAATCTATTAACTTATTCTTATTTTAGTGCAAGGAAAGCGTAAAAAGCAGAACAATCAGCTTGAATACTGTATTAGTCGCTCGCATATCAGTATAATGCCCGTTAATTTCGAGATTTTGGAACCGATACATGTTTGAAAACCTCCAAGAGCGTTTAGGAAAAACGCTCAAAAACATTAGTGGCCGTGGCCGATTAACCGAAGACAATATTAAAGAAACACTCCGTGAAGTCCGCATGGCGCTACTTGAGGCTGACGTTGCCTTGCCAGTTGTGCGCGACTTTGTAAAACAAGTAAAAGAACGTGCGGTTGGTGTTGAAGTCACAAAAAGTCTGAGCCCAGGCCAGGTTTTCATCAAGATTGTTCGTGAAGAACTTGAAAAGTCTATGGGTGAGGCCAATGAAGAGCTGAACTTAAATGCTCAACCGCCAGCGGTTGTGATGATGGCAGGCCTTCAAGGTGCGGGTAAAACCACCAGTGTTGGTAAGTTGGCTAAGTTCCTAAAAGAGCGCAAAAAGAAATCTGTGCTGGTGGTCAGTGCTGACGTTTATCGTCCCGCTGCTATCAAGCAGCTTGAAACTTTAGCCGCTGAAGTCGACGTCGAGTTTTTCCCTAGTGATATTTCACAAAAGCCAATTGATATCGCAACGGGTGCAATTTCTCACGCTAAGAAAAAATTTATTGATGTGGTACTTGTAGATACCGCAGGTCGTTTGCACGTTGATGCAGACATGATGGATGAAATCAAAGATTTACATGCTGCGATTAATCCTATCGAGACTTTATTTGTGGTCGACTCAATGACGGGTCAGGATGCCGCAAATACGGCAAAAGCGTTTGATGAAGCGCTGCCGCTAAGTGGTGTGATCTTAACCAAAACAGATGGTGATGCACGAGGTGGTGCAGCATTGTCAATTCGTCACATTACGGGCAAACCTATAAAATTTATCGGTGTAGGTGAAAGGACGGATGCGCTTGAGCCATTCCATCCAGATAGAATTGCGTCTCGGATCTTAGGTATGGGTGATGTATTGTCCCTTATCGAAGAAGTAGAGATGAAAGTCGATAAAGACAAAGCTCAAAAAGTGGCTGAAAAAGTCTTTAAAGGCGATGGCTTCACATTGGAAGACTTTGCAGAGCAGCTACGTCAAATGAAAAACATGGGCGGTATGATGTCGATGCTTGACAAGCTTCCAGGCATGTCAAATCTTCCCGATGCAGTAAAAGGCCAAGTGAATGACAAGACCTTTAATCAAATGGAAGCCATTATCAGCTCAATGACACCTAAAGAGCGCGCACGTCCTGAAATCATCAAAGGTTCTCGTAAGAAGCGGATTGCAGCCGGTTCTGGTACACAAGTACAAGACATCAACAAGCTGCTGAAGCAATTTACCCAAATGCAAAAAATGATGAAAAAGATGAAGGGTAAGGGCGGTATGATGAAGATGATGAAGAACATGAAAGGGATGATGCCACCAGGTATGTTCGGTGGTGGTGGACCTAAGTTCTAACACTGTTTATATTACAAAAGGCGAGCACCTCACTGCTCGCCTTTTTACTTTATCTAACTCGTTTGCCAATTATATCGCCGGACTCGTTAGAGCTAGCGGATATTCATTTATTAGTAAAATCGGGCACAAAGGGCTTAAAGTTTTCAGCCTTTTTAGGATCACCACTACCAATGTACTGCGCCTCTTGCGGATATGGATATATAGGGCGAGTGAAAATAATATTACCCTGCGTATCTTCTTTTTGTGTCATCAGTGCATCTGGTGCTACCCCAGTATCTAGCCAATGTTCTAACGCCGCTATGGCATCAAAGGTTTCAGCACCTGGCCCTTCAATACCACAATGAACAAGGCCAGGGGGTAAAAATAGCCGCGCAAAGTCGTATGTATTATCTTTGCCCATGTAGTTGATTACTGAGTTATACCAGTCAATCGTTGCGTAAGCAGGAATTGCCGCATCTGACCATCCGTGTAGTACTATCATTTTGCCGCCGCTATTTCTAAATCCGGTCAGATCCGGGTGGTCAGCATCCATAAAGCTTGAAATAGACGAGAGTTCGCCGACTTCATTGTTATAAGAAAAACTTCTCCAATTGCCTTGGTTATATCTCTCTTGAGGAAACGCAAGGTATTTCAAATATTCGGTTGCGGCATAGTAGTGGTAAGGTTTGATAAATGGTGCTTCTGGGAATAGCCAACCTGTCCACTCCGGTTCAGAGCCATAAGGTAGGCCACCATAAATGACGTTGCCTTGTTGGTCGTAGGAAGGGGCATATACTTCTTTGATTGCATTGGCCTGACGTGGCGTGAGGCACTTATTAGAACTGTTGTTTTCACATATCAGCGTTTGCGGGTCAAAATCACAGCGTCTTGGATCGCTGATCAACCCATCAACCAAACCATCTTTATGATCGCAAGCTGCCATGACAGCCTGTGAGATAAAATCCGTGTAGCTGGCGTCGAGCAGAGCATTGTCGTTTTCATCCAATATTGCTTTGGCATTGTCCATACAGTTGATCAGGTTGACTTTGGTGTAGTTAATTGTTGGTCCTCTGGCGATTACCCCATCAAAGTCGTTAGGGTAACGCTTAGCAGCCATGATGCCCGCATGACCTCCTTTTGAGCAACCTGAAATAAATGAGTAGGTTGGAGGCTTGGCATAAAAGCGTTCAATAATGGCTTTTGCCGCAACAGCAACCACATGATTTGCTCGATAGGCAAAATCTTCCTTTAATGACACATTATTTTTAGCCCACAAGCCATCAAATCCGGCTGCGGTATGGCCGCCATCATGAGACATGGTTGCGTAGTTACGTATGATCCCTGCCATCGTGGGGTAGTTTGATACTTCGCCACAAAAACCCATACAAGCATTGAGTAAAAAGCGTTTATTCCAAGCTTGATCCAATGGCAATCTCAGCTGAAAGCGTATCGTTGGTGCTGCATAGCCTTCGACTAAACAGTGTGCAGGGAGCGTGTTTGCCCCTTTGGGAATTGGGGCACCTAATAACCGACTGTATTTATACGTCCAAAGCTCAGTATCGGCATCAAGGGTTTGACTTGGGATATATTCGGCATTAGTAATACTTGTTGCCGCGTTACCGTTTTCCAATTGGGAGTAGTCACCAAAGCGTAATAGCTTACAGGCTGTCGCTGTATCATTATTTGCGGCGAAAGCTGAGAGTGTGGTTAAACTGGCCGTAACAAGGAGTGCTACGCCGATGAAGCGCTGCGCTATGCGGTGTGTTTTCATCCTTATTCGGATCATGTGATTACTTTCCTTAATAACAAAAAATAACAGTGCGTTTTGACTTTTACCGTGCTTACACACCGTTTGAGCTTGTACCTAAAATGAGACGTTGATGCCGAGGTAAACTTTACTTTCACGTTTTGCTGAGCGAAATCTGCGCTTGGCTTTGGAATTTACTTGCATTGCGCGTGAAAATGCGTAAAATGCCCGAGCTTCCCGTAGTGGGAAGTACAAACTTATTAATGAAAACAGTCAATCTATGTAGAGGACGGTATGGTAACTATTCGTTTGCAACGTGGCGGCGCTAAAAAGCGTCCATTCTATCAAATCGTGGTTGCGGATAGCCGTTTCTCGCGTGACGGTCGTTTCATCGAGAAAGTAGGTTTCTTTAACCCGATCGCAGCAGGTCAGGAAGAAAAAGTACGTTTAGATTTATCTCGTGTTGATCACTGGGTAGGTCAAGGCGCATCTCTTTCAGATCGCGTTGCTAAGCTGGTTAAAGACGCTCGTAAAGCGGCTTAATAGGCGTAAGTGTAACCATGAGTCAAAGTAAAACCTCGACAATCGTTGTTGGTAAGCTTGGTGCTCCTTATGGCATCAAGGGTTGGCTTAAGGTGCATTCATTTACTGATGATCCCCAAGGGATCTTCGATTTCAGCCCATGGTTGATAGGGCAACAAGGTAAATGGCAAAACCTTGAAGTGAGCGACTGGCGTCGTCACAACAAGGGATATATCGCTAAATTTGCGCAAGTAAACGACAGAGATGAAGCAATGGCTTATACCAATGCAGAAATCGCTGTTTATGCTGAGCAGCTTCCTGAATTACCTGAAGGGGAGTTTTATTGGCGAGATCTTATCGGCATGTCAGTTGTAACGAATAAAGGTTACGACTTAGGCGTAGTCGATGACTTGATGGAGACAGGCTCAAATGACGTTTTGGTTGTGAAAGCAAACAAAAAAGATGCGTTTGGGCAATCTGAAAGGTTAATTCCATTCTTAACAGACTCTGTTATTTTGGACGTTAACCATGAAGAGAGAAAAGTTACTGTAGATTGGGATCCAGCGTTTTAATGAGTGATCAGCAAAAGCTATGGGTTGGGGTGGTTTCACTTTTTCCTGAAATGTTTGATGCGATAACTCAGCAAGGCGTAACGGGTCGAGCTGTGAAAAACGGCTTGATTGAGTTTAATTGCTGGAACCCGAGAGATTATGCCATTGATAAGCATAGAACTGTGGATGACAGACCTTATGGTGGTGGTCCTGGAATGCTAATGATGGTTGAGCCTCTCAAAAAAGCCATTCTTGATGCCAAAGCGGCAGCAGGTGATGGTGCTAAAGTAATTTATATGTCCCCTCAAGGGCGAAAACTAGATCAACAAGGTGCGTCAGAATTGGCGCAATCTGAAAAGTTGATATTAGTTGCGGGTCGTTATGAAGGTATTGATGAGCGGATCATCGAGTCTTTTATAGATGAAGAATGGTCCATTGGTGATTTTATACTGAGTGGCGGTGAGTTACCTGCCATGACATTAATTGATGCAGTCGCACGATTAGTGCCAGGCGTACTAGGTCACAACCAGTCAGCTGAACAAGATTCATTTTCGGATGGCTTGTTAGATTGTCCTCATTATACTCGGCCGGAAACATTGGATGATAAAAAGGTGCCTGCTGTATTACTCAGTGGAAACCACCAAGAGATAGCCAAATGGCGCTTAAAGCAGTCTTTGGGTAGAACTTGGCAACGTCGTCCTGACTTGTTGCGTAACCTAGCTCTGACTGAGGAGCAGGCGGCATTACTTGCTGAGTTTCAGCAAGAGAATGACCAAGCTTGTGGCTAGAAGACAGTTACACCTAGGAATGTGAGAAATAAAATGGCAAAAGTAAACCAAAATATTATTAAAGAGCTTGAAGCTGAACAGCTTAAGCAAGACGTACCTGCGTTCGGCGCTGGTGATACAGTTGTTGTACAGGTACGCGTTAAAGAAGGTAACAAAGAGCGTCTACAGGCCTTTGAAGGTGTTGTAATCGCTAAGCGTAACCGTGGTCTACACTCATCTTTCACTGTTCGTAAGATTTCAAGCGGTGAAGGTGTTGAGCGTGTATTCCAAACGCACAGCCCTCTTATCAGCAGCGTAACAGTTAAGCGTCGTGGTGCGGTTCGTCGTGCTAAGCTTTACTACCTACGTGAGCGTTCTGGTAAATCTGCACGTATTAAAGAGAAACTTAACTAATACGTCGCATTTATCAAATGCAGATAAAACAGGCCGCTATATGCGGCCTGTTTTGGTTTTAGCCCAGCTTATTATTCCCGTTCTGTAAATACTCACTCTCATATCACATCTTTTGTCATGATATTTTCATGGTAGCTTACTTTTAATGCGGCTTACTTCTTGTTAGACTCGGTGTATTATTTAATTTACTACTGTATATATAAGTTTACATCATGAATGGGGCTAATGATTTAGAAGCAATACGCGTTGCAATAGATGAGTGTGATAGCGAACTTGTCGCATTACTTGCAAAGCGTAAAGTATTGACCGAGCAAGTTGGAAAAATAAAACAGCAAAAAGGCGCGCCACTGCACGTGCCAAAGCGCGAGGCTGAGCTTATCAAAGCACGCCGTGTAGAAGCCGAGAACAAAGGGGTTAACCCTGATCTTGTCGAGGATATTCTGCGCAGAATGATGCGAGAAGCCTACGAAAACCAACAAAGTGAGCTTGCGTGTGCAGCACCAATAATGTCACCTATTGTGATCGTTGGGGGTCAAGGTGCCATGGGTAAACTGTTTGCGAAACAGTTTAAACGCTCCGGTTATGAGGTACGAATACTTGATAAAGATAATCAATCAGAAGCTACTGCGTTACTAAGTGATGCAAAACTGGTGTTGGTGAGCGTACCAATTAACGCACTAGAGCAAGTTGTTAATGCACTGCCTGCGCTACCTGATGATTGTATTCTCGCTGATATTACCTCGGTGAAACAGGCGCCGCTAAAAGTGCTATTGAACAAGCATAGCGGCCCTGTTGTGGGGCTGCACCCAATGTTCGGCCCTGATATATCACATTGGGTTAAACAGACCATAGTTGTGTGTGAAGGACGCATGCCAAAACAGTGTGAAGGGCTAATCAAACAGCTGAGAATTTGGGGAAGCCAGCTGGTGCAAATGGACGCTAAAAAGCATGATCAATCTATGCAGATTATCCAAGTTATGCGCCACTTAACCACTTTTGTATACGGGCAGTTTTTATCTAAGCAATGCCATTCACTGAAGGAGCTAAGAAGCTGCTCATCGCCTATTTACCAATTAGAATTGATGATGGTCGGGCGTCTATTTGCGCAATCGCCAGAGCTTTACTCTGATATTATGCTTGCGCAATTTAACGATGTAGAAGGCTTATTGGCAAGCTATCAAGACACCTTTGAGCAGACATTAACTAAGCTACAACAAGGCGATAAAGAAGGCCTAATGCAGTCTTTTTCAGAGGCCAAACATTATTTCTCGGAAAGCGCGAAACACTTTCTATCACAAAGCCGAGGCCTGCTTAACAAAGCCAATGACGCTAAAGTGTTGGATTATGAGGAAAGTATTTAGCTTTTAGGTATGCCAGTTCAATGAGTTAAACATTATAGCTTTACACCGAAGCATTATGGACAACAATTTGAGCTGGTATGTAATACTTTGTTTGTTTTCAGGGCAAAGTAGTAACGACTCTATCACGGCAAACGAATGTTGCGTAGGTGTGATTGATTTGTACATGGGGGTGTTTTTACCATGACAAACATCATAGCTTCAGAGTGCGTAATTACTGCTGGGTATCTTGGGTTTATGGTGAAATATTTCTCGTGGTTCTCTAACTAGAAACTTGAATTTTTTAAACCATTATAGATAGCATTTACTCTAAAAGTTTCTTCCGAGTAACTTGCGTAAGTTACCGCTAACTTGATGACTACAGTATCATTTTATTTAGACTATATTAAATTATCAGTCCAAAAGGTTAATTATCTGTAAGAGTTAGCCTTGCATTTATTGACAACAAACACTTCTAGAGACTATAAAAAGATAAATAAGTTTGAAGTAGAATCAATGATGCCTTTATATTTTTTCAGCGCTTATACTCGCCAGATTATCTCTTTACAACACTCAACGATATCTCTTTGCATGACATGTAGAGGTGATATTTCGCCATCCTGATCTTTTATTCCGGCTGTTTTTTGTTTGCAACGGTGAACATAAAGTAATCATCGCTGTTAAACTTTTTGTTACTCCAACTTTTAGTGGTGGTATAATGTTTAAATCTCTTGCTCGTGTTGTTTCCAGCCATATGACGTTAATGGTATTGATGCCATGTATGTTACTTGGCGCTGTCATTTTTTATGATGTGTCAGTATCTGCCAAAAGAATGAAGGACGCATATGACGCAGAGTATAATGCTTTTTTAAGCCATGCAGTTTTAAATGTGATCCATGAAACACAAAAAGAGCGCGGTGCATCAGCAGGCTTCATTGGCTCTCGAGGCCTTAAGTTTGAGCAAAACTTAAGGCTGCAACGTAATCTTACCGATAGTGCAATTGCAAAACTAAAGCAACAACAGCAAAAGTGGGATCTTATGCCAGAAATGGCACAAGAGCTAATAGAGTTTGAGAGTAAATTCTTTCGTTTATCTAGTGTACGTTCTAGTATCGATTCTCTTTCTATGCCTATTTCAGAAGCGCTAAAGTATTACACAGATATTAACCTAAAGGCTCTACATATCGTTATCAAGGCCTCGAGACTGAGCAATGATCACACGATATCTACTGAATTAGTCGCAATATATAACTTTTCAAATGCCAAGGAATCAGCTGGTATAGAGCGCGCAGTTTTGTCTAATGTGCTTAGTGCTAATACATTTACACCTTCACTGAAAAACAAATATGTTGCTCTGATAACCAAACAAGCCGTATACCTTGAAGAAGCGTTAGAAGCCTCTCCTCCACAAATGCGTGAATTATTCAAACAGGCGTTGAATCATTCATCCATGCGCGCCGTTGACGTCTTCAGACAAAGTGTTGCTGATAAAAATGATGGCTTTAATCTCAGCGCTGAAGCATGGTTTAAAGCTGCGACAGAGCGAATCAACATATTAAAAGAGGCAGAAGAAAAAGCACTAATATTGGTTGATAAAACAGCTATTGATATCCAACAGCATGCCGTGTTGGTCTTGGTAATAGAATTTATCATATTAATAGTTGGCTTTTTTATTACTGCAGCATTGTTTTTTGCGATTCGCCTGCGTAAGCAACAATCAGCAATGATTGCTGAGGGTATTGAAATTGCCCGAGTCAAAAAAGACTTAGGTCATGAAATTAAAGTAGTCACCGAGGATGAGTTAGGGCAATCGGCAAAAAGCATTAACAATCTAACGAAGCAATTTGAGGACGATTTGGTTGAATTTGCTAGAGTTTCAATGGGTATAACCAATTCGTCAGAAGAGACAGCTACCGCCATTCAGCAAAGCCAAGATAACCTAATTAGTCAACAATCAGGGATCCAAACTATTGCATCCGCTTCAGAACAAATGAGCGCTAACATACAAGTCATTGCAAACTCCATGCATGAAAATGCCACCGCAGCTAAAACTGTGACACAAGAGTCTTTACAAGGACAGCAAGTTGTTGAGGATGCTGTAAATGTTATTCAGCAAGCATCAAATGATATGGAGCGATCCGCAACTACGGTGGATGAACTGAACAATCGAGTGGGTAGTATTTCATCGATGGTTGATATGATTAGAAGTATTGCTGAGCAAACAAATTTATTGGCATTGAATGCAGCTATCGAAGCTGCAAGGGCTGGAGAACAAGGAAGAGGTTTTGCTGTTGTTGCAGACGAAGTGCGCAGCCTTGCTAGCCGTACTCAAAACTCGACTGAGGAAATTTCAGCGCTCGTATCTGAGCTTCAAAGTAGTTCATCAGAAGCATCCAATGTTATCACACAGGGCAAAGAAAACGCGCTAGAAGCTGCGGCACGTGCAAAAGAGATCAAAATAGCTTTGCAACAAATTGTTGAACAGGCACAACAAGTAGAGTTAGTTACAGAGTCTGTTTCAAACAACACGCAACAACAAAGCAATGCAATTGATGAGGTCAGCAAAAATATCTCTGCAATATTTGAAAAAGCTACGGAAAATGTATCCGGTGCAGAGCAGATAAGCATTGCCGCAAATGACATTGCAAGTGCAGCTAAAGTGATGGACAAGCTCATTGCCCAATATCAAGTCAGCCAAGCAGGAAAACATCGTAAAGGCGAGTTTTAGTTACGATCGTAAAAATTTAATGCCGATATTTACCGTCACTTGGTCTATAAATCAATAAAGTTTGACGTGGTTATTCTTTACCTACTCTACTATAAAGAGGTGAGCTTCCATTAGGAAATGTAGAGGCTAATACCATAAAATCATTATGTTTAGCAGATTTAGGGAAATAGCAATGTTTGCAAGCTTTCTAGTCCCATCATTAGCATTTTTAGCTACAGTGTTGTCTATTCGTGGTGAAACATGGAATTCTGCCGAGTCAGGAATTAGAAAAGTCACTAGGGTAGGGTGGCTAACTTTTGGAGTGGTAGCTATAGCTCTCATAACAGGTATTTGGACTGCAAAAGAACAATATCGTAAAGAAATGTATGGGAAGTATATTGCTTACTATGATTTTATCGATCCGCTGCTTAATCTAGAAAACTTAATGAAAGCAGGTGATTTCTCAAAAGACACTCTGCATAGCAGTGGTTTTATCAAATACTGTCATGAAGTTAGCGAGTTATATAACCATTGGAATACACGAGTACCTGGGGAGGTAATGACAAGCATCGGTTCTTTAGGGCGTTGTGAAATATTTGAGGAGCCTATGGATGATGTCGGGTATGTAGTTACGCTGTCTTGGGTAAATGACCAGTTATGTCAAATCATGCAGGCTGCCGAAGTTAGTGAAAAATGTGACAAACGTGTCAGTGTAAATTGAGCATTAAATTTGGCTAACAAACCACCATGTGGTCACGAGAAGCTAGTACGTTTGCACTTTACTGGCAGAGTAATGAATGACAAACAGTACATAGCACCCATCACTATTTTTAGCGCTGGGAATAGGCTCATCTAATTAGAACTGTGATCAGATATCATCGATTCTTCTTCCTCACAACAGCTATCTGCTAGGTATGGCCTCGACTTCATTGCGTAAAAAAATTTTGTGGGCGTGGCTTTATGTTACGATTTTACGTAGGCCGCCATTTATGGCGTCAAGTAACATTTTGGTTCTGATAATGCAGCGCCAATCATGCGGTGAGTGTCAGCGATTAGGTCTCGGCTTTAGCTTGAGTGCAGGAACGGCTTTACGCCGCGAACTTTATGTCGAAAAATAGCCTTCAGGCACTGATACATTACTTCAAAGGCTAGCCTAACGAAGCATAGTATCGTTCAGCTATCGAGACTCCCTGTTATTGTCCGCATTATGGTAGTAATGCAGCTTCAATCATGCGGTGAGTGTCAGCGATTAGGTCTTGGCTTTGGCTTACGCCGCGATCTTTATGTCGGAAAATAGCCTTTAGTCACTGATACGGGCGCATTTTACTTCAAGCGCTAGCCTAACGAAGCGTAGTATCGTTCAGCTATCGAGACTCCTATCATTGTCCGTATAGTGGTAGTAATGCAGCGCCAAATTTTAGCTGAAGAGTGTACCTTATTTGTAAACGTTTTAGGAAGGATTTGGTATGATACACCTAACCGTTGGAATAGCGCGTACTAACAGGCGCACCGTTAAGGGAAACTTTGAATGAATACTCAACCGTGTTCTGAGCGCCTTTCAGGTTGGAAGCTTGACGCCAAATACTGGATAGAAAATACACTTAAACAACTAAATTACAAAAAAGTTGATGAGCCAATCATTGTTGAAGATTGGTTTTTAGGGGATGTGTGGCGCATTCCAACCGAAAAAGGAAATGTATATTTTAAAGCAACAGCATCATTGCCACTGTTCTCTAATGAAGCTGGGGTCTGCGACTTTCTAGCCCATATTTTCAAGGGGAAAGTGCCGGAAGTTTTAGCTATTGATAAAGACCGTCGGTGGCAACTAACGAGTGATTTTGGGGAGCCGTTGGACGAAGATGTAGACTTGACGGTGTGGAATGACGCATATCAAGTATGGGGAGAGATCCAGAGCTTATCTGTTGAGCATGTTGATAAGTTACGACAATCAGGGTGCCAATCACGAAGTATCGAAAATTTATCAACACAGCTTATCTGGCATTTTAACCAACCCGAGATCGCAGCAATTTTAACGGATAGAAATATTGTTTTTGATAATAACTTCTTGTCTAATTTAGAAATAGCAATTCATAAGCTTAAAGAATACTCGTTGCCAGATTGTCTGGCTCATGGTGACTTACATGAAAGTAACATGGCAAGAACGGCTGAATCTTATTTGTTTTTTGATTGGAGTGATGCTTGTGTTACTCATCCATTTATGGACGGTAATTTCATTTATCAGTTTTCAGAAACAAATTTGAAGCAGAAGCTAATCAAAAATTATTTGTCAAATTGGCGTCATTATTTACCTGAATTAGCACTGCAAAGAGCGTGGCAAGCTGCAGAACCAGTTTGCTATGCACATCATACTTTAAGTTATGCGTCTATTATTTTGAATGCTTCAGGCGGTAATGAAGATGACGTGAGTGATTTTACAGAATCATTTACAAGATATTTGTCTTGTTTACTCAATACAATTCGACACCAGAAATAGAGTTTAATTATTCACAAAAACTCTAAAGTGCATATAAAAAATGCTTAAAGACGTTATGTAGTAGCGTCAATATCGCATGACTCAGACCTTAACTAGGCACTATATGCTCTCTTAAAAGTCTTAAAATAGCGCACAATCAGCGTTTGGGATAGCGGAAGAATCATGTCTCACACTGTTCAGCAGCAAATCGGAAGCATCGCTTTAGTCGTTGAAAATTACGATGATGCGATAGAGTTTTACACGCAAAAACTTAAATTTACGCTAGTTGAAGATAGCGATCTAGGAGGTGGTAAACGCTGGGTTCAAGTCTCTCCTCCAAATTCCAATGGTACGAACCTACTGTTGGCTCAAGCGAGTACATCAGAACAAATGCAAGCAGTAGGGAATCAAACTGGTGGTCGTGTATTCTTGTTTCTACAAACTAATGATTTCTGGCGTGACTATGAGTCAATGAAGGCGCAAGGTATTGTATTTAATGAAGAACCAAGAGTTGAAGAATATGGCACAGTAGTGGTATTCCAAGATCTCTATGGTAACAAGTGGGATTTACTGCAACTAACATAGAGTCGTTAAGTAACACGTACATAACCTGAGGTTTGGATAAGGAGGTATCGGTGAATCGTTCCATTAAGTCAAAATTGCCCCTAATATTTCTTGTTTGTATTTCGTTATGGTGGGGGTTCTATTACCAATCTAATGGCTCGCTTAATGATTATGGCAGTGCAAATTTTGAATGGTTGTTTCTTTTAGATGCGTTGATTGTGCTGCCAATTATCTGCTTTTTTTGTGTAAAAGATAGAAAAGAAGCCTTCTTAAAGTCGGTTATTCTAGTGTGTTTGGCTGTACTTATTGGCAGTTACATTATTCCCGAACAAAGTAAGCTAATTTGGCATTATCTTGAAAATGGGCGCTACGTTTTATTGGCTATCACGCTTGCTTTTGAACTGGCTGCAATTTTAACTGTATACCTTGCGATTAAAGCCGCCATTTGCAAGTCTGAAGACCCCGACCAAGCCATTGAAAAACCGATTAAAAAATATGTTGGTGACGGCCCTGTTGCAAAGTTACTGAGTTTTGAAACCCGAATGTGGACCTATGCGCTTTTTTCTAAGCGAGTGCAGCCAAAAAACTTCAGTGGCGAGCAGCACTTCACGTATCACAACAAAGATGGGGCACAAAGCAATCTGCTTGGTTTTATCTTTTTAATTGCACTTGAAGTGCCAATTGCACATTTATTGCTTCATTTTATCTGGTCTCCGTTTGCGGCAAATATCGTCACTTTGCTGACGATATTTAGCTTGGTATTTTTCTTTGCAGAGTACCGTGCTGTTGCAAAACGGCCTATTTCTTTGGTGGGAAATCATTTATTCATTCGATACGGCCTTTATCAACCATTCGTTATACCGTTAAGTAATATAGCAAAAATTCAGAAGAGCACAGGGTTTGTGGGGCGCTCTAAGTCTATAAAGCGCTATAACTATTCGGGTTTCCCTAATGTTGAAATTACACTGGTAGAACCTGTGGGGAGTGTTAAAAGTGTTTTCATTGGGGTAGATAATGCCGAACAATTTATCTCAGCTTTATCAACTGAGGCATCACGGCTGGGAGCCGTTCGTTAAAATCGACGTTATTGCCGTAAACTTCTAGATAATGCACGTGGTATATTCGTCCTTAAACAGAGTATGCCATCGTATCACTTGCGCTTTTCTGACAGGCACTTCGCTTTTTACTATCAACATCTAAGCAATGTAAACATGAGTAATAATCACGCATTAGGTCACTTTAGCTAGTCACGACGGCATTAATTTCCCAGATTAATTCAGCATTTAAACCTTTTGCTCATTTGCCTCGTCTAAAGAATGATTTTAGTTATTTATAAAGGAAAACTATGAAATTCTTTATCGCTATTATGCTAGCAGCTGCCTTATCTGCTACCAGCGCCATAGCAGCGCCTACAAAGAAAATACTAATGGTGGCTTCTAATATGGTAGATATGGGAGACCCTGAAAAACATGATGCAAGAAACAACTTATGGGAATTTGCACCTCCGTATCATATTTTTGTTAGCCACGGCTTTGAAGTTGATTTTGTATCACCCAATGGCGGTGAAGTTAAGTTCATGATGGATCCGCTAGGGATAAGTAGTTACACCATCAAATATGAGGGCTTCTTAGAAAAAGCAAACAATTCACTCAAACCCTCTGAAATTGAACCGAATGACTATTGGGGAGTATTCATCGGTGGTGGCTACGGTGTCATGTTTGACGTTGCAGATAATAAAAAAATTCACTCCATTATAAGTAGCATCTATGAGTCAGGTGGTATGGTCGGTGTTGGTGGTCATGGTTCAGCAGGCATTGCAAACGTGACATTATCTAATGGGGAGTTTTTGGTGAAAGGGAAAAAAGTAGCAGGATTCCCTAACTCCACAGAACTATCTAAGCCATGGGCAAAGCAAGGAACACTTTTGCCTTTTCTTATTGAAAGTCAGCTTAATAAGAATGGTGCTATCGCTCAAAATAAGAAAACACTAAAAAATAAACACGCGGTGATCGCAGATCAACGGGTTATCTCAACAATGTTTTTGCCCTCAGCCGCACTTGTCGCAAAGGAAATGATAATCTTAAAGCAGTAGTAACAGTGCTCAGCAAGCCAACTCAAAGAACAATAAACGGTTGGCATTGCTTCTTTATCGCTAATTTTAAGCAGTTATTTTGTTGTCTCTGATTAGAGCGCTAGATGCCTGTTGCACTTCAAATTTAGGAGGTTCTGTGAATCGATTAATAACCCGGTCTGTATCATTGATATTTGTTATCTCATTAATGGCAGTGTTGGCTTCTTGCGCAAGTTATGATGCTATGAAATTTGAGTCCAATACGAAAGCTGAAATCACAGAATTTATTGATGACAATCCTGGGCAGGTGGTCTCAATTTCTGTTGTAGATGCAGAGAATACTTACCAATATCACTTAGGGACGTTAAGGAATGGAGATACACCTGATAACCAGACAATATATGAAATTGCCTCTATAACTAAAACCTATACCGGTTTGGTTGTTGCTAAAGCCATTCAGGATAGGAAGGTTGAACTTGATAAAGATATTCGTCATTACCTCAAAAATAACGAATACAAAAATTTAGAGCTGTCTAATCAATATATAACATTACGACACCTTATGACTCACACTAGTGGTCTTCCTGGCTATTTTGCTGCCAGTCGCGAAGATATTGAGCAAGGCAGATATTTCGAAAAAATATCAAAATACTCTAGAGATGACTACTTTAATGATCTTAAAAAAGTAAAACTTAGCTCTATACCTGGTGAGGACTATCTCTATTCAAGTGTTGGCACCAAGTTAGCTGGATATATTCTGGAGTCAGTTTACCAAAAACCTCTTGAATCACTGGTGTCTGAAATGATCACGAGCAAGTCTGGAGAGCGTGGTACAAAATTCAGACGTACAAAATCTGAGGTAAGCAAAGTTATAGCCGGTTCAGATGGAAATGGCAATCAGATGCCTTTGGCTAGTCAATATTGGTTTGCTGGGGGAGGGTTGACTACAAACGTTGAATCTATCACGCAATATATTCAACACCAACTTTCGGCAGAGCCTGAGGTAGCTATTTCTCATCAACTTCTGAATGAAAGTTGGATGGGTCATGATATGGCATTTTTTTGGTACACAAATAACTATGATTCAAATGAACAAGTGCTATACCATAGTGGTGGTTCAATGGGCACATCTAGCTGGCTTGCCATTTATCCGAAGAAAAAAATTGGTATTTTCATCGCAACCAATGTAGCTGGAAAAGATACTCAACCAAAGTTAGAAGCTATTTCAAATAAGGTTTTTGACCATTTAATTGAATATAAAAAAGCTTTAAAGTCTGAGCTGTAATCGCTGGCTTCGTTGTACGTTGTAGTCAACAATTATTTACCGCTTATTACGGCCTTAGCATGCCTTGATGATATACGAACCTATAGCATTGAAAATTAAGTCAGTATATAGGCCAGATCAAAGTACGGTGGTTGCTGACGCTCTCTTTATACATTGGGTTAAAGAACATCGAGGGGTCAAGCTATGGGAAAGTTGTAGCAAACTTTGACTCCTCGTGGGTTTTAGAGCCCAAGGTAAAGGTGACTTATGTGTTGACGTTATAATTTCTTACAGCTCTAGCTAACCATTACAAGTAGATTTATTCCAGCTTATTGCTCACCTAGTATTTTGTCTAAATTCGCTTTTGAACGGGCGACGCTTTCTAGTGGTGTTAGGCCGTTTGGATATTCTTCTTGTTCAATCACTAACCACTGCGTGCCGCCGTGTTGCTGCATAGTTTGGATGAGCGTTTTCCACGGATACGCATTTTCACCAATAATTGGACTTTTGCCGTCCCCTTGGTGCGTGCGTATTTTAATATGGGTGGATACAGTTCTTCCTGCATATCGCTTAACATATTCGCGGGCTGATTTACCTGCGTAATTCACCCAGCCAACATCAAGCTGTAGTGGCAAGTCATTGGGGGTATTGGTGGCGATATAATCCCAAAAAGTGCTAGCAGCGTACGCATTAAATTCTTTTTCATGATTATGAAATCCGATCTTCATATCGTAACGTTTGGCAACTTGGTGCACGTAGTTTAGTTGTTTTACAAATGTTGGGACATGATTGTTACTCCACGCTCTTTCATCCCAAGGGATAAAGAGTGTAGATACGCCTAAGGTTTTGTAAAAGAGCAGGGTGCTTGTTAGTTTGTCTTCAGCTAACGCGTCAAAGCCGACGTGCGCGCTGCTCGCAACTAAGCCGAGTTTAGCTAGTCTTTGCTTTAATTTACTTGGGTTATCGGTATAACTGCCAAAGTTTCCGGCAAATTCAACACCTTCAAATCCCATGCTTGCAAGTGCTTGCAAGGTACAGTCAAAGTCTTTTGACAATTCATCTTTTACCGACCATAACTGAACACTTACAGGTAAGTATTGAAGGGCTGGCTTGGCATACAGTGGTGAGATAAAACTTAAAGCAATGAACAGTAGTGCCTGCGTTAATCGTTTTGTGCTTTTAACAAACATCATCTACTCCAAAAGAAAAAGCAGAGATAAACTCTGCTTCGATTTGTCATAACAAAATGACTCAAGGGTTAGTCACGGTACGCATACTGGCTCAGTCCAAGTTCGGCCAGTACGCCATCTAGATGTGCCTTGGCTTCGGCAGTCGGCCCAGGGTAATCGCCTGCAATTGGCACGTTTCCAAGGTAACCAATATCCTTACAGCCCTCTGGTGTGCAGAAATAAGCGCCGAGGACGAGATCCTTGAAGCGCAAAAAAGCTTTACCAATTCGTTGAAATTGCTCTGGCGTGTGTTTATCAAAATACGCAATGTCATCAATTATTGCTTGCTGTTGAGCGGTTGCAAGCGCGACAAACTGCTGCTGAAAGCGTAATTGTGATTCATCATCAATCCAAGCTAATGCGTGCAATATTGTTACTCGGTCTTTTTGCTGGCCATGGTATGGCGCGCTTACCCATTCATCAATAACACTTGGCACTTGTACTTCAGAGGCAGACGGGTGGCTCTCTTCTTTTGGCACTATCCAATCCGCAAGGACAGCCACTAAGGTAAGTTGTGCTTCGGTTAAGGTTAATGGCCATGGTGATTCTGGTGGGATCACCATGTTGGGATCTGTACCATATCCTTTAGCAGTTACGGGTTTAATATCCACATCGGGCCAGTGTCCAGCATTTGGCGTAATCGTCTCTTCTACCACTTTACTACAACCTGCGGTCACGGTGAGCGCTGAGCCTGCTGCAAGCAAGCCTAACCATTTTAATGACTCGCGGCGCGTCATACCTGAAACATATCTGTAAGGGTTAAGGTTATCAGGTGTATTCATCACAGCACTCCTTTATCAATCTGTTCAGCCAGCCAAGTCGAGTTTCGCATCGCCAAAGTCATAATGGTTAAGGTGCAGTTCTTATGCGGATTTGAAGCAAAGACCCCAGCGTCCATTACAAATAGATTATTACAGTCCCAAGTTTGGCCCCACTGGTTAGTGACGGAATCTTTGGGTGAACTGCCCATTCTTGTGGTACCGACTTCATGAATGATCTCACCCCCTTTTGAAATAGCCTTTTCCGCAGGAGGTAGTTCGCCTACCTCGGCGCCCATGGTTTCAAGGATTTGCTTTGCGGTTATAAGGCCGTGTTCAATTTGCTTTAGCTCTCTGTCAGACCATTTGAAATGGAATTTGGCAACTGGGATCCCCCATTTGTCTTTGATACTCTCGTCAATTTCCATGTAAGAATCTGGGTTAGGTAGCATTTCTCCGCGTAGTGCAAATCCAACATAAGAGCCATACGCGTCGCGTACTTGCTGCTTTAGCTCAGGGCCATAACCTTGCTTGTCACCTGAAACGCCAGAGCCCGGTTCCCTAAAGCCACTGCTAATTTCAAAATGGTAGCCGCGAGGGAAGGCTAACTCACCTTTTTCTTGTGCTTTGTGGCCCCACCAAGGAATAAATAGGTGGTTGGCGGTATGGCCATCTTCGTTATAACGAGGGCGGCCTTTTAACGCAGGTATTTGCGCACCAAGCCACGCACCTGTGGAGTCCATCAGATTCCGCCCAACGTGGCCGCTAGAGTTGGCTAATCCATTAGGGTGTTTAGTATGTTTTGAGTTCAGTAAAATACGTGCAGATTCACAAGCACTGGCAGCGAGTATGACAACGTCGGCGTTAATAGCGTGCTCTTGTGCGGACTTTTTATCGACATAAGTGATGCCAGTAACTTTACCTTCTTCATCCGCAGTCACTGACTTCACCATGGCGTCAGTGATCACTTCAAGATTGCCCGTGGCTTTTGCCATCGGAATAAGTGAAGTGGTGGTTTGAAAAGCCGCACCAATAGAGCAGCCATGGCCACATGGCGTCGCATAAAAGCAAGCTGAGCGATCGCCTTTACTACGGGTAAGTACTGCGCGGTGCATGGGTACAGCTGGGATCCCTAATTTTTTAGCCGCAGCGGCAACAAGCAGCTCGGGTACTCTTGGTTTGGGCGGTGGCTGTAAGATCCCAGGGGCAGAGGGGGGCATATCATCAAGCCCAGTGTTCGTGCCACAGACTCCAACTATTTCCTCGGTTTTATCATACCAAGGTGCAATATCTTGGTATTCGAACGGCCAATCAGCCCCGTGACCGTCACGACTTTTCCCCTTGAAATCATGTTCACTAAAGCGCAGTGAATAGCGCCCCCAATGGTTAGTGCGACCACCAAGCATACGGGCTCGCCACCAATAGAAGTCGGTATTTTCAGCGTGTGTATAAGGTTCGTCAGGTACTTGCCAGCCACCATCAATGGTTGCATCGTAAAAGCCAAAGTTTTTATCTTTGTTACCTGCTCCCATCAAAGGTGCTTCGCTATTGCGACGGAACATGGGGGTTTCTTTCTTAGGATCGTAATTTCTACCGGCCTCTAGCATCAACACCTTATGTCCAAGCTTAGCTAGAGTGTATGCAGCCATTGCACCACCTGCACCGGAGCCAACGACGAGTACTTTATGGTTAAATTCCGCCATCATTACAGCTCCCTGATCTTGATATTTTTAAACCAAACTTGGTCACCATGGTCTTGCAGGCCGATATGGCCTTTTTTGCCTTCAGCGAATCCTTCCCATGTCGCGAACTTGCTGCCTTTGACTAGGGTATTCCATGTGCTGCTACCTATTACCACACTAGTGGTACTGACTCCGTTCTGCCATACTTGGAGGTGATTATCTAGCATTTTAATACGTACTTGATTCCATTTTTCAGCAGGCTTATGTGCCTTACTTGGTGCGGCAATCAAGTCGAAGATAGAGCCAGCCAGATGAGAGTCGATTTTGTTATCAGGGTGCTCTTCGTTGTCTAAGATCTGGATTTCAGGTGCTCGTGAATAAATTGCACTGCCTGTTTCATCGACCAGCACAAAGATCCCACTATTGCCTTTTCTCGACACTTTCCATTCGAGCTGTAACTCAAAATTACGATATATTTCTTTGGTTAGAATGTCGCCACCGCCCCCTTGCGTTAACGTCATTGCCCCGTCTTTCACTTGCCATTTTGGGTCAAGAGTGTCGCGTTTAAAGTTACGCCAATGAGACATGTCTTTGCCATCGAATAACAATTGCCATCCCGCTTGTTGCTCTTGTTGGCTCAATTGATTATCAGTGGTACTCGCACAAGCGGTACAACTAACAGTCAATGCCAGCGTGAGCATTTTTATAGAGTTGAGCATAATGGAACCTCGTTTGTTCACTTTTTACTTGTTGCTACTTGTACCAATTAGTCTTAATACTTGCTCAATTTGAAGGCGCAAGCCTAACACAGGCTGCTTGAACAATTTTCGCCTTGTTATCGGCAAGACTTTTCAACCTCAAAATAGCAAGCTTAATTAAGCGAATTGGTATTACGCGTATTTCTCTACGCGCTTATTTTTATTGATATAAAGATACAGGCCGATAAAAGCCACAATTAGAATCGCTGGAAATAACAGGATGTTTTCAAGCACTGCTTGACCGGCAATAAGTTCAGATTGCTGTGACGTTAAATCTGCGGCTTGCGCCTCACGTCTTGCTGAATCAATCCAGCTGCCAATTACAGGATTCCACATGCTAACGGCAAACATACCAGCACCCCCCATCAAAGACATGCCCAGAGCCCCCGTTTTTGGTGTGTACTCTGCAACACAGCCCAGCATCGTTGGCCAAAAATACGTGACACCCAAAGCAAATAAGATGGCGGCTAGGTAAACGGCTGCTCCGTGCACTTGGCTCATCATAAAAATACCAGCCGTTGCTAATACAGCAGAGCCGAGTAGTACGCCGGTTGGGTTAAAGCGGTGGACAATGGGTCCTGCAAAAAATCTGCCCAATGCCATAAGTCCTGTGATAAGTGCAAGGATCATCATTGGAGATGCGCCAGAAGCCCCTAAAATACGCTCAATCCACTGTTGTGTGCCAAGCTCGGTTGTTGCTGTTAAGGTCATACAGCAGATTAAAAATAGATATAATGGCGAGAACAGGTGTTTAAGGTTGCTGGTGGTAGAATGATCTGTGCGATCAAATTCCGGAAATTGTGATTTGATCATCATCGCACCGTAAATCAGCGTTGGAATTAATATCAAAGCAACTTGCCACTGCCAATTAAAGCCCAATGTCGTCATGGCACTCGATGCCAGAGCACCAATCACTATGCCGCCTGGGAACCAAACGTGGAAACGGTTGAGCATGGTGGTTGTATTTTTGGGGTACATTTCAGCGATCAGCGGGTTGCAGCCAGCTTCTACAGAGCCATTGGCAAAGCCAATCAAAAAGGTCGAGATGAGCAAAAGCCAAAAACCATCTGCGGTAATGGTTAAGACTAACCCTGCAAAGTGGCAAAAAAAGGCTAAAGCGATAAGCTTTTTAGCACCGATGGCGTTGTAAATAGCACCACCGAGCATGGTTGCTACAGGGAAGCCTAGAAATGCCATCGCGTTTATCCAGCCCAGCTCCGTGTCGGAAAGGCCAAATTGTCCGCCTAGCTGTCCTAAAATACCCGCTCGGATCGCAAATGTCATTGACGTCACAACCAATGCTAGGCAACAAAGATGGAAGACGATACGATTATAATTGTTATTTTTCATGGTCGCTGTCCTGTTTATATTAAACCGAGTATTTGCTTATTGCGCTCGGTGTCTGTACTACTGCCTGCGAAGTCATCGAAGGCTGTCTCTGTGGGTCTGATCAGGTTTTGTTTAATAAATTCAGCCCCTTCTTTGGCGCCATCTTCGGGATGTTTAATGCAGCACTCCCATTCCAACACCGCCCAGCCATCAAAACCATACTGTGTTAACTTGCTGAATATTTTTTTAAAATCGACCTGTCCGTCACCTAATGAACGAAACCGTCCTGGCCGTTGTTGCCATCCTTGGTATCCGCCGTATACACCGCAGCGGCCGTTGGGGATAAATTCGGCATCTTTTACATGAAATGCTTTTATTCGCTCATGATAGATGTCGATAAATGCTAAATAATCCAATTGCTGTAAAACAAAGTGACTCGGATCATAAAGAATATTGGCTCGGGGGTGGTGATTGGTCGCTGCTAAAAAGCGCTCAAAGGTGACCCCGTCATGCAAATCTTCACCGGGATGAAGCTCGTAGCACACATCTACACCTACCTCATCGAAACGGTTCAAAATAGGCAGCCAACGTTTAGCCAACTCCTCAAAGCCTTGCTCAACAAGTCCACTGGGCCTTTGCGGCCAAGGATAAACAGTATGCCAAAGCAGCGCGCCTGAGAAAGTGGCATGAGCGGTTAGCCCTAGCTTTTCACTCGCACTGGCTGCAAGCAGCAATTGATCAACAGCCCATTGTGTTCTTGCTTGTGCTTTACCATGCACCTCTTTTGGTGCAAATCCATCAAACATCTGGTTATATGCTGGGTGCACGGCAACCAACTGACCTTGCAAGTGTGTAGATAGCTCGGAAATAGTAAGGCCATTCTCATTGGCAATGCCAGTAATTTCATCGCAATAATCCTGGCTTTCAGCGGCTTTTCTTAAATCAAATAATCGCGCCTCCCAGCTAGGTAGTTGGATCCCTTTGTAACCTAATTGGCTTGCCCATTGACAAATACTACTGAAGTCGTTGAATGGTGCTTGCTCAGAAGCAAACTGCGCGAGAAAAATTGCCGGTCCTTTGATTTGTTTCATGTGTATTTTATCCGATGTTAAAAGGGTGCCACTTGGTTTCTTTTGCACTGGCAGAAACAGCGTTTTCTATAAATGCCATACCGCGAACTGCCGCTTGAATACTCGGTACGTCAAAGTCTTCTGGCTGGACATCCGGTTGTTGCTGGCGCGCTTGAATAAGCATGGCAAAATTAAGATAAATATTGGCAAAGGCCTCTAGATAGCCTTCAGGATGACCTGCTGGCACACGGGTCGCATTGGTCGCGGCGTGGCAAAGCGTGCCGGCTCCTGTGCGGAGTAACTGAGCCGGTGCATCTTTCATGCGCAGCCAGAGGCTATTAGGCTCCATTTGTGACCACTCGATACTGGCTTTGTCGCCATAGATTTTTAACGTGAGATTATTTTCCTCACCAAGTGCTATTTGACTTGCTAGTAGCACGCCTTTTGCACCATTATCAAAACGTAATAATACCGTGCCGTCGTCATCTAGCTGGCGTCCACAAACAACGGTGTTTAAATCGGCACAAAGAGAAGTGATAGTTAAGCCACTTACATATTCGGCGAGGTTGGCTGCATGTACGCCAATATCACCCATACAGCAACTGATCCCAGATTGACTCGCATCTAAGCGCCAACTTGCTTGTTTGCTTTGCTCGTCATCTTCACTTGCAAGCCATCCTTGACTGTATTCAACAACGACTTTACGAATATTGCCAAGTTCTCCTGTGGCAATACGGTGGCGTGCCTCTTTCACCATGGGGTAACCCGTATAGGTATGAGTCAACCCATACAGGCAATTTGTCTGTTGTAATAAGGCCTGTAGCTGTAATGCTTCGGACAAATTCAGCGTTGCAGGCTTGTCGCTTAATACATGAAAGCCATACTCGATAGCTTTTGCCGCTATCGGAAAATGCAGGTGATTTGGTGTCACAATAGCGACAAAATGAATGCGTTCAGACGCAGGAAGCGCAGCTTCAGATTGCAATAACATGTGATAGTCATCATAGCAACGTGTTGGTGCTAACCCTAGCTGTTTACCCATTGTTATACTTTTCTGTGGATCTGAGCTAAAAGCGCCTGCTACTAATTCTATCTGGCCGTCCAAACGTGCTGCAATTCGGTGTACAGCGCCTATAAAAGCACCTTCACCACCACCAACCATGGCCATACGGATTTTGCAATTATCCATTGTTTAGCTCCATCGAGTTATCAAGGTGAGTTGATCTGATGCTATTGATAATAGGAAAGTGCCATACCTTAGCGGTAATAAAAATTCGGTTGACAATGCAACAAAATCGGCGTTTAAATAAATTGGTTTAGTTCATTTTGTTAAGATGGGAAAAGGTGTGATAGAGCAAAGCATTTTGACTCAAGCTGGAGTCAATCAACTAATAGCGGCGTTTGATTTGATCCCAGATATTCTTTTTTGGGTGAAAGATACAGACAGTAGGATAGTGCACGCGAATCAACAGTTTGTTGAGCACCAAGGTTATAAAGCATTAGAACAAATATTGTACAAAACCGATTTCGACTTCTCGCCACCACATTTGGCATTTCAATATGTAAATGATGATAAGCGGGTGATGGAAGGGTACATAGTGACAGATAGACTAGAGTTAAATCAAACGAGTAGCGGTGATTTGGCATGGTTTTCTACATCTAAGCATGTACTATTAGATGAAAATGGTAAGGCTTTGGGTACATATGGTGTCACTCGGCATCTTGAAAAAACGTCAAAGGCGCTCTCTCATGTTAGAGCAATCGAAGCTCCCGTTGAATTTATTCGTACCAATTATCATCGTCATATCTGCATCGAAGAATTAGCAGACGTAGCCCACCTCTCCGTGAGCGCACTAGAGCGTAGGTTTAAAAAGCACCTAGCAAAAACCCCAAACCAGTTTATTAATGAAGTCAGATTAGAAAATGCCAGAAAGCTATTAGTTGAAACCCGTTTACCTGTGTCGCAGGTTGCCTATCAATGTGGTTTTTCAGAGCCTAGTTATTTTAGTAAGCAATTTCGTCGATTATTTGGTGATATTCCTTCACAGCTACGCAAAAAATTAGCGTCAGTCGACTAGGGAGTTGCAGGGCTAGATTTAGTGCTGAACGTGGTTTTTGGGGCATAAACCATTGTTGTTTACAATAGCGTTAATAGGTTTGTTATTAGCACTTCAGGCTATTTAGTGGTTACTGCACTTTATCTCTTTTTTGGGTGATCAGCTTTCACAGACTAGTAGAACCCAAAGTT
This sequence comes from Pseudoalteromonas sp. J010, assembly GCF_003934235.1. Classification (NCBI taxonomy): domain Bacteria; kingdom Pseudomonadati; phylum Pseudomonadota; class Gammaproteobacteria; order Alteromonadales; family Pseudoalteromonadaceae; genus Pseudoalteromonas; species Pseudoalteromonas sp. J010. Next base: position 27,894 of record NZ_RDBW01000044.1, read on the forward strand.
GGCATACGTACCATTTTTACCAGAATCATTTTATTCTCTTTGGTTTATTTATTGGAATTAAATATTTTATTTGGACAAGTGAAGTTCAGGACTCTTTTATTTCTTCTTTTTTTTCTTGCGGTTATCTATTCTCATCCTGATACAAAGCTATCCAATATCGTCGTATTTTGTGAATATAGCGCATACTTCTTCGGTAATGAAGCGTATGAAGGTTTGCATCTTTTTTAACCTTTACGCCGATTTTGTTTTATTCCAAACCGATATTCTATTATCACTTTTGTTAATGCACTCACTATGCTGAACGAGTATTACAATTGGTTGCCCCCCTTTAAGGAAGGCAAAAAGGGTTGTCATAAGATCATCCGTCATGGAGCAGCAAGGGACGCATGATTTTATAAAAATAAAAATTTGGAGATAGTAATGGCCAATAATAATAACAGAAGCCATGCAGCAGGAAATTCACGGCAATTTAGCAAGTCTGTACTCGCTCTTGCGATATTATCAGCGACTAACTGGGCAATGGCTGAAGAAACCGAAAAAGAGGAAGCGCAGGAAATCGAAACGATTGAGGTGCGCGGGATCCGTGCATCTATGGCCGAAAACTTGGCGATTAAGCGTTTATCAAACGCGATTGTGGATGCCATTACAGCAGAAGATATTGGCAAGTTTCCCGATAAAAATGTGGCGGACTCATTACAACGCGTACCCGGTGTGGTGATTTCTCGTAGTGGCGGGGAAGGGGAAAACGTCAGTATTCGTGGTCTTTCCTCTGATCTTACTTTTACGCAGTTAAACGGCAATTTTATCGCTTCTTCTCCGGGCTCGCCGTCGCGCTCTTTTAGTTACTCTTTGTTGCCTTCTACCATGGTGCAATCGGTTGAAGTGTTTAAGTCTTCTGAGGCGCGTTTAGATGAAGGTGGGGTCGGCGGCACGGTTATTCTACACAGCCGTAAACCTTTGGATATGGAGGCAAATTCTGGGGCGTTAAATGTTGAATATACCTACGCTGATGTGACTGAAGAGTACGAGCCTAATTTTAGCGGCGTTTATTCTTGGAAAAACGAAGAAGAATCCTTTGGCTTGCTAGTTGGTTATACCAAACAAGACCGCACCAACCGCTCTTTAGGCGGTGATATGTCGGGCGGTGGCGGTTGGCGTTGGGCAACAAGTTCAGAATTGCCAGCAACGGACACGGCGGGCAATGTGATTGCTGATAGTACACGTCGATTTGCAGCGTTAGAAGATGCTTATGGTAACGTTTATGATGGTGTTTGGGCACCGCAAGTTGCAGGTGTTGGGGTAACCAAAGAAAAACGTGAACGTCAGGGGTTACAAGCCACCATTCAATGGCGTCCAATAGATGATTTATCTTTAACATTCAATCATTTTCATTTTGAGCTTGGGCAAAATCGCACCACGTCACAAATGTGGATCCCAGAGTGGAAGTACAACCCAGATTACCTTACCGGTATTACCCTAGACGAGACCGATACGATTGTGACTGGTATGGACTTTACCAGTGGCGCTGGTGGCACTGAAGGGAATCTTGAATTTCCTTGGATCATTGGTAGTTATACGGTAGAAAAAGACACCTCGGATACCTACGACTTCGCTTTTGAATATGCCGGTGATTTATATGATTTACGCGGTAAATTTGGTCACACTGAAGCCAGCGGAGGCCCTTCAGAATCTTGGAGCGCGGCATATAAAAGCGGCCAACCTGCGAGTCGCAGCGATTCCGGACAGGTTGAAAACGCCGCTTCATTTGCAGGGTGGCGATTAGGCGACAGAGTGTCGCTGTACGCCGATCCCGCTTTGCTGTCTAACCTTCAGACTGGTATTGCCGGCGATCCCGATCCGGGTTCGACAGGTTCAAGCTTTGTCGTCAGTGACTTAGAAGAGGATTATGCCCAGTTAGACCTTGATTATCGCGTCGGGTACGGCATCGTTGATACGCTGCGTGTTGGTGCTAAATATCGTAAAGCGACACTGCATCGCGAAACCAACAACACCTTCTTCATCACTCAAGATGGGGCTGACAGAATTGCCAGTGGCGAGCTTGATCCATTCAGTCAAGGTGCCATTGATGAGGTGTCTTATCAGTGGATTGGTGGTATGCCAAAACTGGAAGATATTTTGAATGCAACGTCTGAACAAAATATCCCAGGTGGTTTTGAAGTAAATACCATGCCCACGATTAATTGGGATCGATACCGCGAAATCGTGACCAGTGAATATGTTAAGCACACGCGCCGTGAGCCTGATTTTGTGTTCGACATAGAAGAAGAGATCATGGCCGCCTATCTACAAGCCGATTTTTCTTTTGGAGATTTTAGAGGAAACATCGGGGTACGCTATGTCGAGACTGAAACGCAGATTATGTCATCGGATAAAATTAACTACTTTTTAGATGACATTGATGATGTCACCGAAGAAGATATCTTAGGTGATGAGCGCCTTATTGACGTTGAAACCACCACCGTGCGTACCGTAACCGACTCGCAATTTTTACCTAGCTTCAATATTGTCTGGGATGCCAGCGACAATCTTGTTATACGAGGTGCTATCGCCAAAACGATGTCTCGAGCTCCGTTCAACGACATGGGAGCACCCGAGCAGTTAACCTTTATCTCTCAAGAATGGGCAGACGACAGGCTAGAGTTTAGGGGGAACCCTGTGGAGCCAGGATGGCGTGGCTCAGGGGGCAACAAGGCGCTAAAACCATTTGAATCGGTACAGATGGATTTATCTGCGGAGTATTATTATGGCGAAGGATCTGCGGTTGGGATTGCAGTATTCAATAAAGACGTAGATAACTTTATCGTGCCCTTGATCATTACCTCAGTAAGGCCATTTGAAGGCTTTAATAACCCTTTTACTGGTGTTGAAATTGTGCCGCCGGGTGATATTACCGTCACGCCGTTTACCACCACCGCCAATGGTACAAACGCAACCTCTCGGGGAATAGAGCTGTTTGCACAACATGCATTCGATAATGGCTTTGGTCTCAACGTTAACTACACCCTAAACGATACCAATCAGGCAGACATTAGCGTAGACGGTGAAAAGGTCGGTGAGTCTGCACTTGTCGGTAGTGCAGATAATCAATTTAACTTCTCCGCCTATTACGAGAATGACACTTTCAGTGTCAGGGCATCATATAACCGTCGAGGAGAAACTGCTTTGGGGCTTGCAGACGGGCTCACTGTATATCAGGAACCATATCAACAAGTTGATGTGAACGCTTCTTATAACTTGATGGAAAACTTGATCCTAACCGCGTCTGTGATCAACTTAACCAAAGAAGAACCGAGAACCTTTTATGGTGAAGATTCTAAAGCGAGGTTGCGCAGCAGCAGTTACACCGGCCAGCGCTACTATGCTGGGATCACCTATCGATTTTAACTTTGGCGATAACCATAAAGTAATGCAAATAGGGTGAAGTCGYGTCAGCACAACGAGAAATAATATCACGGCTTATCACCTGCTTGTGGTGCGTTTATATCAACTGAGTCACATAATACCAATTTGACTCAATACTTGCTCAATTTGAAGGAGTAAATCTGACGCTAACAGCGTTAAAAATTTCTCATTTAGAACAACTAAATAGCAAAATTTTTGCCTAGTTATCGACAAGATTTTCTCGCCTCAAAATAGACCACTTAATTAAGCAAATTGGTATAAGTTGGTTGATATGTAAGAAGGGGTAAATATGAACACGTTAAATAAAATAAGAAATGCAATCCCGCTCATTGCCGTTAGCAGTTTATTGGCTGCATGTGGCGGCGGGAGCGATGATCCAAAAGTTGAAGAAGTGCCAGTAACCCCCGCTGTGACGACGGCAGAAGTATCAGGTTCAGTGATAAAAGGCGCGTTGAGTCAAGCCCGCATTTCGGTGACGGCGCTCAATGGCTCTAGCATGATGATGGATGAGAATTCGGCAACCAGTCAAACGGGGGAGTTGTTTATTGAGCTGACGGGTAAAGCCGGGTTTGGTATTAATTCTACTATTAAAGTGACCGCCACAACGAGCGAAGGCTCGCAGATGCGCTGCGACGCGAGTCGCTGTGGCTCAGTAGGAATTGGGGAGCAGGTAAGTGGCGATTACATTGCTGGTGTGACTTTGGCTACTCTAAGTCATGTTGCCGTGCCGTTTGGTTCAAATGCCGATGGTAGTGCTGATGCTACCTTACAAATCAACGCCTTGACGACACTAGCAACCATGCTGGTGGAGCAGCAGATTGCCGAGGGGCGTAATGTCTCCACTCCTGAATTAATGGCACTGGCAAAAGCCCAGATGTCTGCGTTATTGCTTCGGGCTCTTGGCTGGCAAACAGGGAACACTAATGTTTTTGAGTTACCTGTGGTTAGCGCTGATCAATTAACGAATTTTGAATTAGGGGAAACTTGCACAACCTCTGACTCTGGTGAGCAAAGTTGCGAGATGACATATGTTTCCGAGAGTGTGCAAAAGCTTTCCCTATTCAATGCTGCATTTGCACAGTTTGACGAGCAAGGCTCCTTACAAGGTGTCTTAAGCGACTCTGCTAGCAATCTTAGCGCCGCACTTGGCGGTGATGAAGCTGCACTAGAAGCGCTTCGATTGCCAATCTACAACGCGCTGCAAGCTCACCCATTAACTTCAAGGCTTGGTCTCAGTGCCGATAGTATTATGGACTTAGCACTACCACTATTTGATGAGTCGGTATCCACCGGACCCATGCAGCAAGTCGTGACATCAGGTGCCACTATTACAGCAAGAAATGCGATTAGTGACGCCGAGAGTGCAGACAAGGCATTTGATGGCGATCCGCAAACTAAATGGCTTGACCACAATGATTGGCAGGGGCCACCGACAGAGGAAGCACCATCTTGGATCCAAGTGGATTTTCCCACTCAACAAGCAATTAGCGGTGTTTACATTACCAGCGCTAATGATGCCCCAGAGCGAGATCCAGAAAACTTCTCGTTATTAGCTTCTAACGATGAGGGCGCGAGTTGGATTAATTTGGGCAATGTGGTTGGTGCGTCGTTTGAAGCGCGCTTTGAACGTCAAAGCTTTGTATTTGGTAATGCGCAAAAATATACCAGCTACCGAATTGCAGTGACAAAAAACAAAAATAACGATGGTTTACTGCAAATTGGAGAAATTCAATTTGTTGGGCCGGTTTATCCGAGCGTTGACCATACAGATACTGAGACGTTTGCGGTCATGGCAAGCAACAGTATTGGTGAGGCAGAAAACCAAGATAAGGCATTTGATAACGACCCAACCACTAAGTGGCTGGATCATAATGATTGGCAAGGTCCACCTAGTGTCGAAGCGCCTTCATGGATCCAAGTAGATTTTAATGAGGCGGTGGCTGTTAATCAGCTTGCGATAACGAGCGCCAATGATGCTCCAGAGCGAGATCCTGAGAACTTTGCTTTATTTGGCTCTAACGATAACGGCGTTACATGGCAGCAGTTGAGTAATTGGGTTGGTGAATCTTTTGAAGCAAGAGGAGAGCGCCAAAGCTTTGCGGTAGCGAATCAATTGCCATATCAAAGCTATCGCCTTGAGATAACCAAGAACAAAAATAATGATGGTTTGATGCAGCTTGCTGAGATTGAATTAATCGGCCCAGAAATCTCTGGATTAGATCATGCACAAGTTCAAGGTGCGAGTTACACGGCGCGTTTTAGCATTAGTGATTCAGAGAGCGCAGCGCAAGCATTTGATAAAAATGTTGAAACTAAGTGGCTCGATCACAACGATTGGCAGGGGCCTCCCACTGCTGAAGATCCAGCTTGGGTTCAAGTTAGCTTGCCACAGGCACAGGCGGTAAATACTTTGTACATTACCAGTGCCAATGATGCGCCGGAGCGTGACCCTGAAAACTTCCAACTTTTGGCATCTCACGATGGGGAAGTATGGCAAGTATTAAATACTTGGGTAGGGGAGTCGTTTGAATCGCGTTTTGAACGTCGAGCCTTTGCGTTTGTTAATGGCTTGGCTTACACACATTATCGCTTGTCTATCAGTAAAAATGCGAATAATGATGGGTTAGTGCAAATAGCTGAAATTGAACTCGCTGGACCTCAGTATGCACTTGAAGACTTGTCTGACTTGGCTGGAACAAGTTTTACCGCGCGTAATCGTATTGGAGATGCGGAAAGTGAACAAAAAGCGTTTGATAATGATACCGAGACAAAATGGCTAGATCACAATGAATGGCAAGGCCCGCCAACAGAGGGATCACCATCTTGGATCCAAGCTGATTTTACTGCGTCACAGATTGTGAGTGGTTTGGCTATCACCAGTGCCAATGATGCGCCAGAGCGCGATCCCGAAAACTTCCAGTTACTGGGTTCTAATGATGGCGGTGAGACGTGGACAGAAGTCGCGGTTTGGGTAGGTGAGCGCTGGGATGAACGCTTACAACGAAGAGTGTTTACTTTCTCCAATGCTTTTGCCTATCGCAGTTATCGTCTAAACATTAGCAAAAATGCGAATAACGATGGCTTAGTACAGATCTCAGAAATTGAGCTCCTTGGTCTTAGCAGCGAATAGCCTGAATTAAATAAATCTCAACCAAAAAAAGCCAGAGTGCAATTTGCGCTCTGGCTTTTTATTTTTCTCAATGAGAGTGACTTAGTATGGTTGATTATGCCAATTTACTTAATTAAGTGGTCTATTTTGAGGCAAGAAAATCTTGTCGATAGCCCCGCTACCGCGTCCTACTATCGCCAAGGTACCTACCTCCTTGTAGGCAAGGCAAAAATTTTGCTATTTGCTCTAAATGAGAAGTTTTTAACGCAGCTAGCGTCAGATTTAATCCCTCAAATTGAGCAAGTATTGAGTTAAATTGGGATCATAATACATCCACAGCTTGTAGTGATTCGCTCTGGTAGCAGCCCAGTAAGCGTACAAACTGGGTATGATCTTTTAACTCTTCAAGTGCCACTTGGACTTGTGAGTCTGCAATATTGGCAAGCAAATCTACATAAAAAACTTCTTCCCAAGGGTTACCAGGTACTGGGCGTGACTCTAACTTAACCATATTGATATTATGCTGTTTAAATACCATTAGCGCGTCGGCAAGTGAGCCAACATGCTGTTTGGTGGCCATAATTAAACTAGTTTTAGTTGGGATTTGAGTGGACACTTGAAGTGCTTTTCTTGCGACCACAATAAAACGACTATGGTTTTCAGTTTGATTTGCAAGACCCGCCTTGACTACCTCAAGACCCATGTTTTTTCCTGCTTGAGCTGAGCCGATAGCTGCACTATTTGGATGCTCAGCCGCATGCTTTAACGCACTTGAAGTCGAGTCGCATGTTTCATGCTGAATATCGCCAAGGCCTTGAATGAAACGGCTGCACTGGGCAAAAGGTTGCGGGTGCGCATAGATTTTTTCAATAGCTTGTAACTCTGTGTCAGGCAGTGCTAGTAAGCAATGTTCCACGGTATGCGTTACTTCGCCTACAATGGATACTTGCGCATGCTGTAGTAAATCGAATACTTCGTTTATGCTGCCAGAGCTGGTATTTTCAATGGGTAAAATGCCGAAGTCGGCTTGGCCTTTTTCTACTTGCTCGGTGATTTGATCAAAGCTTTGGCAACCCATTTCCACAAGCTTGCCGGGACGACGGCTAAAATATTTATGGCATGCTAGTTGGCTGTAAGACCCTTGTCCGCCAAGGTAAGCAACGCGATGTGTATCACCTACAGCATCGGGATTTAAATTCTTTTGCAACATGGCTTGTTGGTTTAATACAGAGTCTTCTAAGATGGTTTGGAAAACGCTATTTATGTAAAAAGCATCTAGACCCAGAGATTTACCATAGCGGATTAATTTCTCTAGCAGTGCTTGCTCACGCGCTTCATCACGGATTGGCTTATTGTTGGCTATTTTATATTCAAGTACGCCGTGACTAATGCGGCGGCGTTTTGCCAGTAGTATTAATAACTCTGAATCTATCTCATTGATGTCATGCCTAAGGGCATCTAATGTGTCTTGTGTCATAGGTCCTCACTCCCATTTAGCCAAAAAAAAGCCCCCGATGTTGGGAGGCTTAGCTATTCTTTTTCACTCGCGAACAGTCAAGCCTCTTCACCTAAAGAAGCCAAAAAAGAAATATGTGTTGCGTGTGATGAAATTCATTTTTTCAAACCTTATTTTGAAATCGAATACATTATTAACATAGAACCAAAACGAAACACAAGTACTAGTTTGAATGTGGTGGAAAAATTCTTAGGGGCTATCAATAGAGACACTTCATCTGTTTGACTTATATATAGGTTAATCAAACGTAACTTATTGGCGAGTCGAAAAATATTCTGATATATTCAGGCAATACACCACTACAAATAGAAGATAGGCTAACCTGTGGGTAATCGTCGCCCACCATCCAGATATGGTGCGAACTCCTTAAGTGTAAAATTATCGATGCTGATCTCGGCAGTATGCCTGATCTCTGGCGTTTTTGCGGCCGCATTGATGCTAAAATCTGAAGAAAAACAGTTAATCTACGAAKAATATGATGAGCTAAAACGTTTCAGCGCACAGGTTAACAGTCAGTTTTCAAGCTACTTAGAGTTAAAGTCTAGCTTAGCTGAGCAAGCAAATTCTGTTGTCGCCAAGCATCTCCTTTACAGCAGTGAAGATTTCTCTGGCGCGCCTGCGAGTATAGAAAAACGGGGTGACAACCTTGCAAGCACTGCAAGAAATGGCTTGTCCGCTGCTCTGTACACTGATGGCAATGACTCACAAGCAATGCAAAAGCTCTTTTCAGAGTCGGAATTACTTTGGAATATACTCGCGCCGCCACTGTTACAAGATTTCTTTAACTTTTATCTTTCTACAAAAGATGGTTTTGTGAGAGTCGCGCCCCCAAATGCACTGCTGGCCAAAGACCCTCGGTTAGTCAATAACCAGCTACATAATTTGCCAATACTACATGCAGATCAAAACCCAACGCGCGAGGCCGTGTGGTCAGGCGCTTATTTTGATCGAGTATGGAACAAATGGGTGATCAGCATTTTGGTTCCACTTTATCTTGATGATACCTACATTGGTCTAACTGGGAGTGATATTGAATTAGAGACGCTACTTGAGAAACTTCCGCGCTCTGATCAACAACAAAATTTTATTGTTTTTGACAAACAGGGGCGCTTATTAGCTGCGCCTGGTTTACTTCAAACGACTGCTATCACTGGCAAACTCCAAGACTACACTGAGCTGCCCGAGGGGTTAAGCAAAATTGTACAAGCAGCACTATTTACCAAGCTACCTAATATTCAAGATGAATTTAAGCACAGGGATAAATGGCATATTATGCACGTTACCCATATTGCCAATTTAGATTGGTACATTGGTATATACAAAAAGCGTGCTTCTGCTATTTCAGCAATAGAAGAACTAAAGGTGAAGTTCTTTGGCTTGTTTATTCTTTACGCGATTTTTGTTGCGCTGTTATTACATCAAGTTTTATATCAATTGGTGCTCAAACGTATCAATGCGCTAGTTAAAGCGGTAAAAGGGTTCGGTCGTGGTCAATGGGATATGCCAACGTTGCCAAACACTGACGATGAAATTGGTCAGCTTAATGCCTCTTTTAATGATATGAGCGTAGAGATCAGGCAACTTGTCAACGGCCTAAATCAGCGTATTACCGAAAAAGAAATAGCCGAAAAAGCGGCAAACAGGCTATCTAAAGCAGTGGCTTTTTCGGGCACAGGGGTGGTGTTAACTAATGAGCATTTTCAAATTGAGTATGTAAACCCTAAGATGCAAGAAATGACAGGCTATGATGAACTGCATTTTATAGGCTCACCTCTTTTGAGTATTATTTCAAAAGACATGGCAATTTTAATTGATGACATTGATATTGATTTGCGCAGTCGTAACTATTGGCGCGGTGATACTATGCTTTCTGGTAATCGAGAAGCACCTATTTGGGTGAGTTTGAGCGTTTCGCCTATCCGTGAAGAGGGCGGTGCAATTTCAAGCTATGTTGCTTCAGCTCAAGATATCTCGTTTGTTAAAGAAAGCCAGCGCAAGATGGAGGAGCTTGCATATTTTGACACGCTAACGGGGCTTGCAAACCGTACCTTCTTCAGAATGCAGCTGCGCAAATCGATGGCGCTTGCAGAGCGCGGTCATTATGCCTTTGCTTTATTTTACTTTGACTTAGACGAGTTTAAGCGGATCAATGATACCTTAGGCCATGATGCTGGGGATCGCCTACTCCTTGAAGTCGCGACACGATTGAAAAAACGTCTTCGTGCCGAGGACACCATTGCAAGGTTAGGTGGTGATGAATTTGCGGTACTGCTCAGTGGTATTAATGAACGAGAAAAAGCCATGGACGTGGCAAATATTATTCAAAAAACGCTCTCACAGCCAATCAAATTGGGTAATAACGAGGTTATAGTCAGTGCGAGTATTGGCATAACAATGGCTCCTTTTGATAGCCAAGAAGAAGAGCAGCTCCTAAAACATGCCGATTTGGCCATGTATCAAGCCAAAGCCAAAGGCCGCAATACCTATCATTTCTATAGCCAAGATCTAGATGCCGCAGCAAATGAGCGATTATATATCGAAAACGAATTACGTACGGCAATAAAAATGAAGCAGTTTACGCTGTATTATCAACCACAGGTAAACAGTGAAACCACTGAAGTGGTGGGCTATGAAGCGTTGATCCGCTGGTTTCACCCAATCGAGGGGGCGATCCCTCCTAGTAAATTTATTCCAATAGCAGAGGCAACAGGGCTGATAGTTGAGCTTGGTGCTTGGGTATTGGAAGAAGCCTGTCACTTTTCTCGTCGACTGAAAACAGCTGGTAAAATTGGCAATGTATCAATTAACTTGTCAGCGCGGCAGTTTAAAGATGCGCAGCTTATTAAAACGTTGTCGGATATTATTGAAAAAACAAAGATAGAACCAACGCAGCTGCACCTTGAGTTGACAGAAAGTATGTTAATGGGAGACGTCGAAGCAGCAATTGCTCAGCTCAAGCACATAAAATCATTAGGAGTGTCGTTGTCTATTGATGATTTTGGTACCGGTTACTCTTCGCTTAGCTACATAAAGCGCTTTCCAGTAGATATACTCAAAATAGATCGCTCATTTGTAAAAGATATACCTGAAGATCCTAATGATATGGAAATTACCGCAGCAATTATTGCAATGGCGCAAAAATTAAATTTACAGGTAATTGCTGAAGGAGTGGAAACCGAAGCTCAAATGGCATTCCTGGCGAAAAACAATTGCTATATTGTGCAGGGTTACTACTACAGCCCACCACTTTGTGAAGCCGATATATTTAAGTTCGTTCCTACGATATAGTTTATTGTGATTGTATTGGTTCGCTCACTAACTGCGATTGGTATCCATACTGCTTTGCTTTTTAGTTTGATAAGACTTGCACGCGATACACCGTACAAGTCTTAATCTATGTATTATAACAATTAACCGCCCGCGATTTTTACCTTAAAACCTTGACCCTCTAGAAGCTGTTTAAGCTTGTCTCTATCATCACCTTGGATTTCAATAATTCCTTCTTTGACTGCACCACCTTGCCCCATTTTGGACTTTAGCGTTTTAGCTATTTTTTTTAGGTCGTGCTGCTCACCATCAATACCCACTACCAACATGACGCCTTTACCTTTTCGGCCTTTTGTTTGCCTTTCAATGCGTACGGCACCATCTTTAAATACTTTTCCTTGTATTTGTTTTTTAGGTTCTTTTGTATCGATACGACCTATATCTGTCGAGTATACGAGTCTAGATTCTGACATCTAATTTGGCCTTATAGCTGGTTCTTTTATAAGATGATAACAAAAAGCAGATTAGATGTTTTTATTTTTTGCTAAATGCTTTTTAAGCGTTATATTTAAACTGGTGAGGGGAAACAAATCAAAATAATTTAGGAGCTTAAAGATGAGCTTAAGTAAAAATGCTTCTGCTGATGGTAAAACATTAACAATTCAAATCAGGGGAAAGTTTGACTTTAATCTGGTGCAGTCGTTCCGACAAGCCTATGCGGAAGTCAGCGATCAAACCGAAAAGGTAGTGGTCGATTTGCGTGAAACTGATTACATGGATAGCTCTGCACTGGGT
>NZ_RDBW01000045.1:0-40001 GCF_003934235.1 Pseudoalteromonas sp. J010
GATGTAGGTACCTTGGCGATAGCAGGACGCGTTAGCGGGGTTATCGACAAGATTTTCTCGCCTCAAAAATAGACCACTTAATTAAGAAAATTGGTATAAATATTAATTCAAGCACTGGCCACTTGGGTTTCGGCCTAACCAATTATTAATAGATCTGTATTAAGACTTTGTTGCACGGTGGTAAATGATGAAATCGCTTTTTCTAATTATAGGGTTGCTTTTTTCGTTATCGGCTTTATCAGCCGAGTATACTTTTGCATTTGTACCTCAGCAGTCAGCAAATAAGCTGGCTAAAAACTGGCAGCCCGTTTTAAATTATATTAACGACAAAACCGGTGATAAGTACATCTTCAAAACGGCAAAAGATATTCCCACTTTTGAATCTCGGTTGCTAAATCAAGAGTATGATGTCGCTTATATGAATCCATATCATTTTATCGTATTTAACAAACAAGCGGGATATGAGGCTATAGCGAGACAAAAAAACAAACAAATAAAAGGGATTATCGTGGTGAAGAAAGACTCTGGTATTAATACCTTGTCACAGTTACATGACCACGTCCTAGCTTTCCCTGCACCAGCGGCATTTGCGGCGAGTATTTTGCCAAGGAGTGAGTTGATGAAACAGGGGATCAGTTTTACCCCTCGTTATGTTTCGTCTCATGACTCCGTGTATCTTAATGTCGCCAGAGGCTTTGTTAAAGCCGGAGGTGGCGTGATCCGAACATTAGAAAATACCGACCCTGAGATAAAATCTCAACTGGATATTTTGTGGACTACACCAGGTTACACTCCCCATGCGTTTGCGGTAAAACAAGATATGCCGCAAGAAGCCAAAGCTAGGCTCACGCATGCACTTACGTCACTGGCAAACAGTGAACGAGGGCGAGCACTACTTGCGGCCGTTAACTTTACAGCCATCATGCCCGCATCCAATGCACATTGGCAGGATATTGAAGCGCTTAATATAGATATATTAGTAGGGAAAGAATAATATATGAGGTACTCGCTGAGGCTAAAAACAATGATAGGTACTGCGATAATTGAAGCAGTACTGCTCAGTGCGTTAATACTCGTTGTTATTGACTTTATGATGGCGTCTGCAAACGATGCAATGAATAAGCGGGCAACCACCACTTCTAGATTATTTGCCAGCGCGACTAAAGATGCCGTGCTCTCCTATGATTTGGCCACATTAGATGCTTTTACAGCCGAGTTACTTACTAATCCTGACATTCTTTATGTCAAAGTCGTTGATGTTAAATCAAATCTATTATCTTATGCTGGCTCTAGCGAGTTTAAAACGCGTTTATCTGAACCTGATAGCTTGGTTGAGGAAGTAAGTGACGGCATTTTTGATGTGCATACCAGCATTACGGAAGGTGGGACACATTTTGCGACGATACATATCGGAATCGATATCGGCGCGATTAACCGTGCCATGTCGGAAGTAAAGCGTTGGACAATTTCGATTGCATTATTTGAGATGGCACTGGTTGCTATTTTCTCATATATACTGGGAGTGTACTTGACTACCAATTTATATCGACTAAAAAGCCAGGCGAAAAAGATAACTAAAAGCGTAAAAGATGAAGTATTTGATTTCAAATGGCAACCAATTCAAAGCCGGGATGAATTACAAGAGTTATCTGCTGCCTTTGACGAACTCTACCACACACTAACCGAAGAACATCAGCAGCGCCAACAGTATCAGCATGAACTGATACAATTAAACAAAGATTTAGAACGTTTAGTTGCGCAAAGAACGCAAAAGCTGCACCACAAAAACCAACAGCTTGAAAAAATAAACCAAGAATTAGAAACAGCTCAGCAACAACTTATACATTCAGAGAAAATGGCATCTATCGGAGTGTTAGCCGCAGGGGTAGCTCATGAAATTAATAATCCACTTGGCTTTGTTACCAGCAATATGGATGTAATGAAGCGCTACCATAGTGACTATGTGGCACTTGCAGAGCATGCAATGGAGGCGAAAAACACAGGTTCAGTGCAAACCATGGCGGAGTTTATTGACCGCAAGGATTTTGAATTTCTAAACAGCGACAGCAAAGCACTAATTGAAGAGACTGAGTCGGGCTTACAGCGAGTGTCAACAATTGTCAAAGATCTCAAACAATTTTCGCGTGCAGATAGTCTAGATTTACAGCCATGTGATGTGAACGCYTGCATAAAAACGACCTTAAATTTGGTCGCGAGTGAGTTAAAATATCAGGCTAATGTGTCGACTAAACTGAGTCAGCTCCCCCCTGTACAGGCAAACATGGGCAAGCTGATACAAGTACTAACCAATTTATTGATTAATGCTTCTCAAGCACTTGATGGACATGGGGAAGTGAGTATTTCGACAAGTATGGAGAATGACCAAGTTATCATTCGAGTACAAGACAATGGTGTGGGGATTTCACCACAAAGTATTGATAAAATCTTTGATCCATTCTTTACGACTAAGCCAATTGGCAAAGGCACTGGGCTGGGACTATCAGTAAGTTATGACATCATTAAAGAGCATGGGGGAAAACTCACCGTGCAGAGTGAAGAAGGAGTTGGGAGCTGTTTTACTATCAATTTACCCGTATTACAAAATAGCTGAATATAAAAGAGTGATACTTCTATTTTACAAATTCAGATATTGTAAATTATCTAGCGATCAATTAAGTTTTACATAAAATGGGAACAATTGGAGCACACCAAGGTGGAGTTGGATATTAGCTCGGAAATAAAGCTTCAGAGTTTATCTGTTGAGCATACAAAAATACTCTTTTGCTGTGTGCAAGACAGCCGCGCTAGCTTAGAGGCTGTACTGCCATGGGTAAACGATATTCAAGTAGAATCTGATGCTAGACGGTATATTGAAACGAGAATACATAATTCGGTGGGAGGACTGTGGTCGGCAATTGAGTTTAAGCAACAGTTTTGTGGCGTCTTTGGCATAAAATATGTTGACCCTAAAGCGCAAAATGCAGAGGTCGGATATTGGCTTGGAGCGCACGCGCGCGGTCATGGCATTATTGGTCAAGTGTTGACACAGGTGATAGCCAAGTTACGTGCAGTATCAGATATTAAGTCGATAGAGTTTCAGTGTTTAGCCTCTAATACCGCCAGCCAACGGATCATTACAAAAGCGGGAGGCCAGCTTATTGGTTCTGTTACGGAGCAGACAAAAACGAGTGGTGACGAGGCGCTATACGTGTATCGCCTATGGCTTTAACCTTGTTTACAACATGGCACATTCAGTGGTAAGTGTTTGAGCCATTATTGCTCAAACACAGTGATAGTTTGCTAGCTTGCGGTTAATGCTTTGCCTCGTACCCTTGCTGTTAGCATTGCAGGAAGAAGAGGCATCATGATCATGCCGATCATTAACATATATTGAAATAGCGAGAACGCTTCACCCAGCAGTATCATACCCGTTAAAATGCCAGCGAGCGGGTTGGCAATACCACCAAAAGCAAACTCTACTACCGACATTCGTTGCAAAGCCCATACATACAAGCTGTAGCCAAGTGCCGTATTAAGTACGACTACCCACACAATACCGACGAAATTGACCACAGAAAAGCTATCAAAAGCTGCAATATAGCTAGCTGGAGCGATAATACCTTGAAACGCAGCGGCAAGTGTTAGCATCGTGCCACCAATAATCAATTGCCAAGTTAGCACAGTCCACCAATGCATACGGCCGCCAAGAGATTTAGTAATGGCGCTGCCAATCACAATACAGGTTATTGCTGCAAGCATTGCCCCTAAGCCAAGCGGGTTTAAGCTAAGAGAGCTTGGATCAAAAAGCAACCAAGCCAGAAAGATGAGTGCAGCCCCGCATAACCCTTGTGCTAACCCCGGCCGCTGCTTGTGAACAAGCCAATGATAAAACATAGCGAACACGGGGACAGATACCATGYCAACACTAGATATGGCTGATGGGAGTGTTAGCGCCATTATAAAGATCATGCCAAAGAAGATGGCGATATTAATTGCACCGAGACCGAACAGTATCGGCCAGTCTTCTTTTTTTGGTGTACTGGGCTTTATAGCCAACAAAATCAGTCCAGCGGGAAGTGCCCTAATAGCACCCAGTAAGAGAGGAGGCCAGTCTGCAAGTGTGTATTGTGTTACCGCATACGTAGTTCCCCATAAAAATGCAGGGATCATTGCGAGAAGTATATTCACGTTAATTATCTTTATATTGAGATACTTCTCGCTAAGATATTACTAAAAACACTTTTTGTAAAGTATCTTTATGTTAAGATATTTATTTACAAAGTTTGTTGTTGAGGCAATTATTGATGGACGCAATTGACAGAGTACAAGAGCAGTGGGCTCGTGAAAAACCACACTTAGAGACAACACCAATGGCGATAATGGGTCGCTTAGTGCGCATCGCTAAACATATGGAAGCCGAAGTAGAAAAACTACACAAGCGATACGGTTTAAACCTAGGTGAATTTGATGTACTAGCTACCCTACGTCGCAGTGGCGAGCCTTTTCGCTTAACTCCATCAGAGTTATTTAAAACCATGCTACTGACCTCTGGCGCTATGACTAATCGCTTAGATAAGCTGGCGGCAAAAGGACTGATTAAACGAGAACATTGTAAGGAAGATCGCCGCAGTGTGACTGTTGAGTTGACAGCTGAAGGACTAAGCTTGATTGAAAAGCTGATTGAGCCGCATATCGCGCTACAAGCTCAATTAGTGCAGGAGTTGGAGCCCGAACAGCGAGTATTATTGAATGAATTACTAAAAGGGTGGTTAAAGCAGTTCGAGTGAATGCTAAAAATAAAGAGCAAATTTATTTACTGTGACTTATTGGCTGAAATTTAAAACGTGTAAACACCTGTTTATTTATACAGTTTTGTTGTATAAGCTTACCAATGAGAATAACAAAGGTGAAAATAATGACAATAACGTATCAATCTCAAGCTCCCAGTCCACACGAATTTTGTGAAATGCGAATAAAAGCAGGTCTTTCTCCCAAGTCTATAAAAGCAGCAGAAATCGCATTGCCAAATAGTCTCTACATTATTACTGTGCGAGATCACGATAACTTAATTGCCATGGGGCGAGTGGTAGGGGATGGCGCGTGTAACTTCGAGGTTGTAGATGTTGCGGTTGATCCTGCCTATCAAGGTCAAGGGCTTGGTCGTAAAGTCATGGAATATATAGATGACTATTTATCGTCCGTTGTGTTAGAAGGCTCTTACGTATCGATGATCGCTGATGAACCTGAGTTTTATAAAAAACTCGGTTACAAGTTGGTTTCCCCCGCGAGTCAAGGCATGACAAAAAAGTTCAGACCTAACGCTTAATAAAGTATTTAGTGCTCGTACCTATCTGTTTAGTATAAAGTTTTTTGGTGAAATGCTGAAAGTAAGTAATAAAGCCTCAAGTGCAGGTTATGTTCTAGCTTGCAAATTCTTATCTAGCCTGCGACTCTGCTACATATCATGTACTTAGCCACTAGGAGTGAACATTGACGATAAGGACATATACAGAAGACGACTTTCAGTCGATAGAAGAGATTTACAATCTATCCAAATTAGATGAGCTGGCACAGGAAGCTGCTGAGTTTACTTTACTACCGTTGTCAGAAGATATACCACGGAATGAGCAGCTATTCGAATCTCAAATATTTGTTTATGAACTGGGGTCGATAGCAGCATTTTGCGCTATCTGTCATACAGAAATCAGGGCACTATTTGTACATCCGGATCATCGAGGAAAAGGAATTGGCAAAGACTTACTGAAGTACTTACTTTCTCTTACTTCGCAAGAAGCAAGTCTATACGTTGTCGCTTCAAACTGTGTTGCTAAAGAGGTGTATAAAAGTGTTGGCTTTGTGGTTACTGAAACATTTGAAACCACTTATAACTCTGTTGCCGTAACCGTAGATAAAATGGTAAGAAATAAAGGCTAGTGGGGCACACTACACCGCTGCTAGTTACCATGCCAATTGGCCTTAATACTTGCACCATTTGAAGGCGTAAATCTGATCCTAACTGCGTTCGAAACTTCTTATTTAGAACAACCAAATAGCATTATTTTTGCCCTACCTACATAGATGATGAGACGAACACCTCAAGTGCAAACGGCGTCGCATGCGCCATTATTGAGTATATGCAGATATCTTGGTGCTAGCATGAAGCAATAGCGCTGTTATCGACAAGATTTGCTCGCCTCTACATAGCAAGCTTATTTAATACCAATTTGACTTAATACTTGCTCAATTTGAAGGAGTAAATCTGGCGCTAACAGCGTTAAAAATTTCTTATTTAGAACAACTAAATAGCAAAATTTTTGCCTAGTTATCGACAAGATTTTCTCGCCTCAAAATAGACCACTTAATTAAGCAAATTGGTATAAGATAACTGGCATAATTTATAAGTAAAACAGGGTATAAACCCCAAACAAAAAAGCCACCTTGTTAGGGTGGCTTAATCTAAATCTGCATCCGATTATTTATGCTTTATTGCCCACAAATGCAGTAGTTCGTGCGCAATGGTGGCGGCGGCGATTGCGGTAAGCTCGCTTTGGTCGTAGGAAGGGGAGACTTCTACTACGTCCATGCCTATCATGTTTAGTCCTTGCAGTGCGCGTAAAATCTTCAGCACTTTGTCGCTGGTTAGACCGCCGCATACTGGGGTACCGGTGCCGGGTGCGAATGCTGGGTCTAGACAGTCGATATCAAAGGTTAAATACACCGGCAAGTCGCCGACGCGTGCTTTGATCTGCGCAGCTATTTCTTCAGCGCTTAAGTCATTTGCTGCCATAGCATCAATTACGCCAAACTCGTGGCCTTGCTCTGTGTACTCGGTTCTAATGCCAATTTGCATTGAATGTTCTGGGCTTATTAAGCCCTCAATTGGAGCATGATAGAACATAGTACCGTGGTCATAGCGTGAACCTTGGCTGTACGTGTCTGTGTGCGCATCAAAATGTACGAGTGCCATTTTGCCGTGAATTTGCTGATGAGCACGCAGCAATGGCAGGGTCACAAAGTGATCGCCACCTAGGCTTAATAACGTTTTGCCTTGCTGCAAAATTTGAAGAGCAGCTAACTCGAGTTGCGCAGTGAAATACTCAGGATCGCCAACTGGATATGTGAAATCGCCAGCGTCTTGTAGTTTTATTTTGTCCCACAATGCAAATGACCAAGGGTATTTTTTACTTTCCCAAGCCAAATGCACGGATGCGCGACGGATCGCATCTGGACCCAAGCGTGCGCCTGGGCGTCCAGAGGTTGCCAAATCAAATGGCAAGCCAAGTACCACAACGTCTGCATCAATATCTGTGATATTGCGTACCATTGGCTGACGTAAAAACGTCATGCCGTTGGAGTACAGAGAATGATCGGTGTGATCGAATAAATGGCTCATGGGTTAAAAATCTTCCAAATAAGTATAGCCGTCAAGGCCGGTTTCAAGCTCTGCTAGGCAGGTTGCTTGCTCTTCAAGCGGTAGTTTGCTTTCAACAAGGTTGGCAAAGTTACGCTTAAATTGTTCAACATCAAGGTGTACATAACGCATCATATCGGCAACCGTGTCGCCTACATCGATATTACCCAGCGATAATTCGCCCTGATCGTCTAATGTGGCTACAACTGTGTGGGTGTCGCCAAATAGGTTGTGCATGTCACCTAAAATCTCTTGGTATGCACCCACCAAGAAAAATCCCAATAAATAGGGTTTATCTTTGCAAAACTCAGGTACAGGCAATGTTGCTTCAATACCTTGGCCATCCACATAATGTTCCACCGTACCGTCAGAATCACAGGTAATATCCAGCAAAACCGCGCGGCGTTTTGGTGCCTCTGTTAACCCGCTAAGTGGCAATACAGGGAATACCTGTTCAATCCCCCAAGCGTCTGGCAAAGATTGAAATAGCGAGAAATTCACAAAGAATTTATCCGCAAGCTTAGCGCTGAGTTCGTCAATAATTGGACGATGGAAACGGTTTTTGTTGTCCATACGCTTGTTTAGCTCATAACATACACGCAGATTTACTTGCTCCGCCCAAGCTCTTTGCTCAAGACTTAATAGGCCCATCGCAAATTGGCTGTGTACTTCTGCCAAGTCGCCTTGCGTATCATGAAAAATTTCAATCAACGCACGGTCATCACTCTGTTCGTTGAGTGCCTGCCAAGACGTCCACATATTGTGTAGCAGTCTTGGGGCGTCACTTACCGGTGCAGTTATCTCTTCTGCTTGGTAGCTTTCGGTGCCAATTACATCGGTGATTAATACCGCATGATGGGCAGTTAGCGCACGACCCGACTCAGAGATGATCTTTGGCATTGGCTGATTGTATTGCTTACAGGTATCGCCTATGGTGTAAACGATGTTGTTTGCATATTCAGCTAAGCTGTAGTTCATCGAGTTGGACGACTGGCTGCGAGTTCCATCGTAATCCACTGCAAGCCCGCCACCTACGTCTAAATTCAACAGGTTTGCACCTAAACGGCGTAATTCGCAGTAGAATCTAGCGGCTTCACCTACACCAACGCGAACGTCACGAATGTTGGCCATTTGCGAGCCTAAGTGAAAGTGCACCAGTTGCAGCGCGTCTAGCATGTCAGCGTGCTTTAATTGGTTAACAACCGTAAGCACTTGCGATGCAGATAGGCCAAATTTGGACTTTTCGCCGCCGCTTGCTTGCCATTTGCCTTTACCTTGTGATGCCAAACGAACGCGTAAGCCTAAGCGTGGTTTCACGTTTAGTGCTTTGGCTTCTGCCATCACGATGTCGAGCTCAGAACGCTTTTCTAAAACGATATAAACTTGATGACCTAATTTTTCACCGATAAGCGCAAGACGGACATATTCTCTGTCTTTGTAGCCGTTACATACAATCACTGCGCTGGTTTTTTCACTGAGCGCCAATACAGTAAGTAACTCAGCTTTACTGCCAGCTTCTAAGCCTAGCTGTTTTTTATCACTTGCCGCTTGGCTTGCAATCAGTCCCTCAATGACTTCTTTTTGTTGGTTTACTTTAATTGGGTAAACCAATAAATAATCTTCTGGGTAGCTGTAATCAGAAATCGCCTGATTAAACGCACCAACAATATTATGTACACGCTGTTCTAGGATTTGTGGAAAACGCACTAGCGCAGGTAGGGTATAACCCTCAGATTTAATTTTTTGTGCAATGTTTGTCAGAGTTACGGCGTGCTGTGGTTGCTGTTGGTTCGGCATCGCAGTAACCTCTCCCTGATCATTAATACCAAAGAAGCCTTGGCTCCAGTGGCGCACGTTGTAGCATTCACGTGCTTGCTCAGAAGAGATAAATTTGGTCATTCAAGTTCCTTAACATAAGTTAGCGTTCAGCCTGCAGTGCGCCATCATTGGCGGCTACTGACTGAGTGAAAGGTCTAATTAACCTGAACTCGCATAAAAACCTGTTCTCTAGCAGCTGTTACCCCTTACTACTGCGTTAAATTTGTTTGCAATAGACTGGCTCTTGACGCACAAATTTGTCTTGTATTAAGAAATAACATCTGGCTAGCGTGTTATTACGCTTTTGAACATGGATATTTTTGGTTGATTAACCAACTTTCTATACCGTGTTCAGGTTAATTAATTTTCGCGCATTAGACACAAATAGAGAGTCCCAGTCTAATGAGTTATTTTGCTCGTCAAGAGTGACAAATCTTACCCTCAGTTTAGTTGCGATATAATGTGAATTAAGTGAGAGTAAACAAGAAGTAGTAATTTCTATTCTCATGATTATTTCTAGCTAACGTTCCATCAATACGCAAGGTTTGCTTCAATGACAATCAATCTTATTTATATCGTTTTAGGCTTATCACTCTTGGTCTTTGGTGCTGACCGTTTAGTCGTGGGTGCCTCTAAGCTAGCTGTAAGTTTTAATGTTCCAAGCGTATTGATTGGGTTAACAATAGTGTCATTTGGTACCAGTGCTCCTGAGCTTACTGTTAGCATTCAGTCAGCTGTTACGGGGCAAGGCAGTCTCGCTTTTGCTAATGTGTTAGGCAGCAATACCTTTAATATTCTTTTTATACTCGGAGTATCTGCCCTGATTGCACCACTGGTGGTTTCACAAGAATTAGTGAAAAGAGACATTCCAATGCTAGTGATCGCCAGTTTTATTGTCACTGCATTAGTCTGGGATGGCAGGCTCAGTCAGTTAGACGCAGCATTATTGTGCTCGCTTTTGTTATTTTATGTCGCTTATTTGTTTATCCAAGGCCGCATGCTTAGTAATAAGAATAATGAACCGACGCCGTCACAACAACCAAACCGTTGGCGTGAGCGCGCAGTTAGCATACTGCTATTTATCGTAGGGCTTAGCTTGTTGATATTTGGCGGACAATTGATGGTTGAGAACGCGGTGCAACTTGCCCGTGCTTTAGCAGTGGATGAAGTCATGATTGGCTTAACCATTATTGCTATTGGCACGTCGCTACCAGAAGTGGTTACCTCAGTCATGGCGAGTATAAAAGGGCATGCTGATATTGCGGTAGGCAATGTCATTGGTAGTAATTTATTCAATTCATTGGGTGTACTTGGCGTGACAGGACTTATCAGCGCAACCCCTTTAGAAGTGACAAGCCGTATGCTGAATGTTGATATTTCAGTCATGATCGTTGCAACGATACTTTGTACGCCATTACTCATTTCTGGGTTAATACTCAGTCGCAAAGAGGGAGGCATCTTATTTATAGGCTACGTCGCATACTTAGTTTACACTTTGATATAATAAAGTTTCAGAAGTTTCTGAAACTTTATTGAATTCATTAAGGGAATTGCTTAGTATGTTTTTGGAATAAACAATAAATGAGAAAGGACAATGAAAATAATAACATCAGCAGTACTGGGGCTCGTCGCTTGTAGTTCAGTGGCCAGCGCTAACCAATCAGCTCATGAGCACAATTATCAATATGTGGAAATAAACGGCAACAAACTTGCCTATGCTTGCAAAGGAGAGGGCGAAACAACGGCACTTTTACTTGCTGGAATGGGCCTTGATGCTCATGAAACCTACAAAAACACCATTCATAACATAAATCCAAAAGGCTATCGCTTATGTTTTTATGATAGAGCAAGCACCGGAAAAAGCACTTTTGCAAAGCCTCGAGTACGGACTATGTTGGAGCTTACACAAGAGCTTGAGGCATTTACTCAAGCCACTAAAATGGATAATTTGGTACTTGTGCCTCACTCATTTGGTGGTTTTGTTGCAAGAGCCTATGCCAACCGAAACCCTGAAAAAGTGAAAGGGATGGTACTTATTGATATCGCTCATGAGTCTTGGTATCACAATATGAAAAGTAAGATGTCCAAAGAAGCATGGAAGATCATGGATTGGATCGTCAACTGGGAGCGAGATACTCATTCATTAGAAGACTTGGAAGAAGCTTCTGCCCATACAGAGATGTATAAAATCAACCGGAAAATGCCAGTTACGATACTGTCGCGTGGGATCCCTCATGTGACTATCCGCTCTACCGGTATGAGTTATGCTGATGTTGATGTTTACATGCAAACGTCAAAAGATTCCCAGATAAAACTGCAAGAAATTGGTGACAATGTCACCGCTGTTACCATGAAATATGCTTCTCACCTATTTGATGAGACAGATCCATTTATTGCCATTAAATATATTGAAGAAATGGTAAATAAAGTAAAATAATACTTCTTACTCATTGGGGGAGTGGTTATACTGCTACCCCTTGGGTTTGCTTAAAGGGGTATTGTATTCTGGCACCTAGTTTTGTCTATATTAGTTGAGAGATTGAGTGCTGATAAACCCTTTTAGGAGAACAAGAATTAAACCGTAAAGATTAACAGATCTCAACTCTACATAATAAAAATGATATTTCCTCAGCATAACATAAGTTCAAAAATTACTCTTTACCTGTTAGCGATAGCCGGGCTAAGCGGATCATTGTTCGCAATCATGGGGGTTTTTATTCATCCTACTCCCATCTTAGTATTTGATTTTGCAACTAGTATTATATGTATAATGGTGTCGTTTAAGCTTTATCAACAGCAATATAAGGCATTGATGTGGGCGCTGATACTGGGGGGGCTAATGACAATAGGTATTAAAGTTGAAGATACCTTAATTCAGTTTACATCTGGGTTATTATTAACTGTTCAGTTAAACCTAGAACACATTTCAGTTAATATCAATTTACTCGGTTTTATAATCATAGCAACAGCACTCACCGCAAAAGTTAAACTCGACAGTGTAGAGGAAAGGTAAATGGAATTAATTCATTATCTACAAACCTATTTCATTACAAAGGAACACTTACTTCGCGAATCGCGGCTATCACAAACTGAGTTAAATGAATTAATTGAAAAGCGGTTGATGCCAAAAGCCGCTTATAGATTAGCCTTAAACTTGAAATGCGATTCTTTCTTTGGTGCGTACTGTGATAATAGTAACCTCGAGTTTTATCCACAAGGCGCTTTGGTATGGCTTGGAGTGGTCTCACAATTAAGAGATGAAGCACAGGCATTTGATGTCTTTAGTCACCGTTATAAGAGGCAAATTAATAGGCTAAAAACACAGGGGTTTACAACGAAAAATACGAAGCTTAACGGGAATATTGATAGCCATCTTAGTAGCGAATGGCAGTATTTTCTCGATGGTATTTATGGACTTTGTACTAAAACGGGGCTGCCCGAAGATATTGCCAACAAAGAAGCGGCCATTATCATCATTAATGAATATCTCGCTTTAGAGCATGACCTCAGCAAAACAGAATTAGTGAAGCTGCATCAAGCTGTTAACCTGTTGGATGACGCAAGTACGCAATTTGCCCCCCATGAGCGTGAACAGAGCTCTCGAAAACGTTTAATTGAAAATGTGAGAGCAAAATTTCCTGCTCCTTCCGAGTTATAATAACTTTTCGAGTAATAAAGTTACATTTGTAACTTTGTGTTATTGGTGAAAGCATACCCTATTCTTGGTTTGTATCGACTAGATGGTTTGTTGTGACAGCATTTTTACCTTACAAAAAGTCATATCTACTTGCGCTGGAGCAGCGGCAATACCTAATACCAATTTGACTTAATACTTGCTCAATTTGAAGGAGTAAATCTGACGCTAACAGCGTTAAAAATCTCTTATTTAGAACAACTAGATAGCAAAATTTTTGCCTTGCCTACACGGGGGTAGGTACCTTGGCGATAGCAGGGCGCAGTAGCTGGGTTATCGACAAGATTTTCTCGCCTCAAAATAGACCACTTAATTAAGAAAATTGGCATAAAGCGTCATTAGCATTTTTTTGAGCACTAATAAAAGGTTTTGCGTTTTTGTGTCATATCTCAACTTTATGCCCATATCATTGCGCTAATCTAGCGCAATGATGAAAAGCACTACACCCTTCCATTGCAATAATACATGGTTTTGTATTGGCTAGTAACCCAGTCACATTTTTGGTGACATGATTGTGAAAAAGAATTTTACCATGGCAATTTATTCTAAAGACTTCGGTAACATTTTTAGCTAAGTCGAGCTAGGTTATAATACGAGTGTTCATGTATGAGCTCCTTTTGCAGTGGTCGACATCACTCTATTCAGGTATCGTGTTGGAGCCCATACATCGAAACCAGGCTTACCATTGTTTATAAATTTAGTATTTGAGAGTAGACATAACTAGACGTCTATACTCCTAAGGTATTTTCGTATAAAAAGCATGCTTTAATTCATTGGTAATTATGCTTAGTATTGGTCTGTGTTTAATTTTTATACAGCGAGAAGATAGGGATAATGATAAATTTTATAAAGATGGATAAAGGCCTGCTATTCGTGGCACTTTTGATGGTTAATATTGAGAGCGCTTATTCTATTGATTATACAAAGCCAATGCCCGAGCGTGAATTTGCTTTTCACTCTTCAGTGGTGAAGAGCCAAAGTTGTTTTGAAGGAATATTTGGCGATTACAACATGTGGCGTAATGCGTTGACAGCACGTGCAGGTGTTTCTGAGAAAAGTTTTTTGGAAAAATTTCCCTACACCTTATATCAAGATTTTAAAGAGAACCTCAGTTGTTTTAACATCATCTATAAGGTTGATGACTACCTTGTTAAAGGTATTGTGATCTTTCCCAAGCGTGAGACCATCAGTCAACTTCCAGCAATAATCTATAATCGAGGCGGCAATAACACAAAAGTTCACACGCTTAAATTTGGAGACCTATTTGCAACTCTTTTTCCGTTGGCAAAATCTGGTCATGTTGTCATTGCCAGTCAGTATGGTGGTGCGATGCTATGGTCAAAAGGAAACAAACAAATTAATGGTGGTATTGACGAATTCGGTGGCCAAGAGCTGCAGGATGTTTTCGCTCTGTTACCAATTTTAGATGCGATGCCTAATGTAAACAGTCAACGTGTTGGGATGATGGGGTGGAGCAGAGGAAGTATGATGACGTTACTTGCAGTAAAGGAGTCAGCAAGGATAAAAAGTATTGTATTGGGTGGTAGTGCCGTTGACTTGGTATCAGTAGCAAAAGAACGACCGGTATTTGAGCGTAAAGTACTTGAGCGATTAATACCTAACTACAAAGAAAATAGGAAACTTGAGCTGAGGCAACGCTCTGCTACATACTGGCCAGAGAAGATACCAAAATCGACCTCAATTCTTATGCTTCATGGTGAGCGTGATACAGCGACAAAGCTTGAATACGCCAAGCTATTTTATGAAAAGCTCAAAAATAATGGTGTTAAGCAGATTGAGTTTATTACGTATCCAAATGGCTCTCATTCGTTACGAGAATATCAAGATGAGGTGACTAATACTGTAATTAACTGGTTTGCAGATACCTTATAGGCCATTACACCTGGTTAGTAAGATGATTGGTACTACTCAGCAAAGGGTTTAATCGTTGCGATTTTAATTATAGTTTAAGGCTCTAAATATCGACCCTGTGCTGTTTAGTGCGATGTATATTCAGAGCACAATCAAAGTGCCCTGTATGGGCACTTTGTAAATAAGATGATGATTACTGGCGAGTGGTGTAGTCCATTGAGCACCAATATTTGTAAATTGCATGCTCAC
This sequence comes from Pseudoalteromonas sp. J010, assembly GCF_003934235.1. Taxonomy (NCBI): domain Bacteria; kingdom Pseudomonadati; phylum Pseudomonadota; class Gammaproteobacteria; order Alteromonadales; family Pseudoalteromonadaceae; genus Pseudoalteromonas; species Pseudoalteromonas sp. J010. The sequence goes on from NZ_RDBW01000045.1 coordinate 15,045, forward strand.
AGAAAGTATCGAATGTTTAGTCGAAAGGCGAGATATAACCGCAGGTTAGCTAGGAGAACTCGGCAATGATTAATACTTTTTTATGTTTGGCGCTATAAAATACAATAGCTTCGCCACCGCCGTCGACATATATTGAAAAGCTGAAGGTGCCAAGATAGCTAAAGTCAACACCACTTTGTTCGTCGAAAAAGCCAATTTCGCGGGTAGCATAGTGGTCGTAATTATCGCCACTCTCTTCATCCATGGCGTCAAAATAGCGAGTCTCATCATCACTCTCTTCATCCCACAAGTAGGCATCCCAGTTGCAACCTAGCTCAGGTTGTCCACCAAATTCAAATAACGGTTCACCATCTTCAGCCTCATTCAGTGACATATTCAGAAAAGCGTGTTTTTTATAGAAACTAGCGGCTTTTTGATAATATTCACCATAGCTTTCAAAGTCATCACTGAGACTCTCCAAGTAGCTAGCGTCTACTTGCCAACCATGGTCAGTTAATGAATAAGCTATATAGGGAACGTCACCATCAAATATTGCCATCGAAATTGGCATTGCAATCAGTATGTTATCTTTATCATCTTGGGCAAGCTTAGTAGTTGAAAGCAACCCAAGTGGCAATAGTTGTTTTTCGTTAAAGGTAACCTGTTCATTACTGGGAAATGGCGTGTAAAAATTGCTTTCTTTTGTAATACGGGTAGGTGAGTCAGTGACTGCTGAGTCTTTGATATGTAGTGCCATAAAGCAACTCCTTTTTATGGTTTGATTAAACTAAGCGTAGATTTAGTGCAGAAGATAAGTGTTTTTTGTATTTAAATCAATAAATTAGTATTTCACTTAGAATTTGACGTTATATTTGACAAGTCATTGATATTTAGTTCAAAGTTCTCTAAAGATTTGTCAGTATTTGAACAACATTGACGTGATAGGAGAAATATCATGGGGACGGGGACTTTTAAGATTAAAAATATGAGTTTGGCAGAGCTCGAGACGGCAGTGCAGTGGGCGCAGCAAGAGGGCTGGAACCCTGGAGTAAACGACGCGTATTGCTATTTTTACGCAGATCCAAATGGCTTTTTGATGGGGTACTTAGATGATGAGCCTATAGCGACGATTTCTGTGGTTAAATATGATGGCGGTTTTGGATTTTTAGGCTTTTATATCGTCAAGCCTGAATATCGTGGTCGTGGCTATGGCATAAAAATGTGGCATGCTGCAATGCAATATCTAAAAAGCTGCAATATTGGCCTAGATGGTGTTGTTGCGCAACAAGAAAATTATGAAAAGTCTGGGTTTAACTTAGCTTATCGCAATATACGTTATGAGGGCACAGGAGGAGGGGATAAGCCACACCTTAAAAACCTTGTTCCATTACAAGATATCTCATTTGACGTACTTAAAGCCTATGAAGAAAAGTTTTTCCCTGCGCCCAGAACGGAGTTTTTGCAAGCTTGGATCCATCAGCCAAACAGCTATGCATGCGGTATTTACGAGGAGGGAAAGCTGTTTGCGTGCGGTGTTATTCGTCCTTGCTATACTGGCTATAAAATTGCACCTTTGTATGCAGAGTCGCCGGAATTGGCTGAACAAATGTTTTTAGCGCTTAAATCTCAAGTACCACAATCTTCACCTATCTATTTAGATGTACCCGAAGTCAATGCTGCGGCAATTGCGCTGGCTCAAAAATTCCGATTGTCGGCTGTGTTTGAAACTGCACGAATGTACACAGGGCAATTTCCAGAGCTGCCACTGGAGAAAGTGTTTGGTGTAACCTCATTCGAAATAGGCTAATAAATTAACAAAAAGGTGAAAGTAAAACAGTATTAGATGACACTTTGATTGCCTGTTTACGTTCGTTTACGAATATTAATTCACTACTTTTCCTTACATAATAATAAGTTATGACTTGTTTTGTATTTGTCAACAGTGAATGTAAAATAGTTGAGGGTTGAACAGTTGATAACTGTTTAAGATTTACATTATATTGATTTCTCCTTTGCATTCATTGCAACGATATTACCATAAGAAAAAATCAGGGGAAAAAATGTCAAATAAAATAAAACTGTCAATGGTTGCGGCGTCCGTATGTGGCGCGTTGGCGATGACAAGTGTACAAGCGAGCGTCAACCTAAATACAGAAATTCCGAATGGGATCAATGGGTTCGAGCATACACAAAGCAATCACGCTAAACCAACAAACCCCCTTAAAGCATTGAGCAAACATTACTATATTGTTCGCCTAGAAAGTAACGCGTTAGTCAAGACGCAAGGTGCGGTTGACGCTGAGCGCAATGGCAACGGTCTTATGATGCAGTCTCAGGCCGTGAAATCACAAAGACAAGTGCTTGCAAAAGAGCGTAATGTATTTGCAAATAAGCTCGCTCAATCAATACCAGGCGCAAAAGTAGACCGCCATTTTGATGCGACAATGAATGCTGTTGTGGTGAAGTCAGACAAAGACATTTACGAGCAACTACAGGCGTTACCTGGCGTCACGCGAGTGTTTAAAGAAGAGCGCTACCAGGCGCAAATGGACGCTTCACTCTCTCTTATCAATGCCCCTGTAGTGTGGGAGAAGCTTGGTGGAGACCGTAGCGTAGGTAAGGGGATTCGAGTTGCAGTTATCGACTCTGGTATTGTGCCGACTAACCCAATGTTTGATGATGCTGGTATGGAAGCACCAACAGGTGCATTGCCATCAGATGACTACTGTCGAACTGTAGATTCATCATTTTGTAATAACAAGCTGATTGTTGCTCGTTATTCAACACCTACATTTTCACAACCTGATTTTCAAACATTTAGCCCGCTAGATAAAGACGGCCATGGCACGCACGTAGCAGGCACTGCAGTAGGCTCGGCAGTAACAGCAGATTATGACGGTTATAACTTAGAGCTAAGTGGTGTTGCACCTGGCGCGTATTTAATGAGTTACAAAGCCTTATACGAAGGTGGCGGCTCGAACATCATGTTGATCGAGGCGCTAGAGCATGCGCTTGAAGATGGCGCAGACGTGATCAACAACTCTTGGGGTGGTGGCTATGGCTCTGACCCAACGAACAGTGCGTATGCAGAAGTATTTGAAAATATCCAAGAAGCGGGCGTGGTCGCTGTTGTTTCAGCGGGTAATGGCGGTGCCGGTGCTAATACTATCGGTGGCCCAGCAAACTTAGCGTCAGTATTGTCAGTAGCTAACACCAATCATGGTCGTATCTTCACCACTGGTATGGCATTGGATGGTGGTGAGAATATCTTACATGTAAGCAGTTCAGATACGCCGCATAACACGGCTATCTCGGCAAAGCCAGTCGCAGCTAAAACTGTCTCGCCTGACAACGTTGAAGGCTGTGAACCTTTCCCTGCTGGGTCTTTTACCGACGCTTTCGCGGTGGTTTCTCGCGGTGGATGTAACTTCTCAGTTAAAGTAAAAAATGCAACGGATGCCGGCGCTAAAGCGGTGTTAATATATAATAACCGCGTAGGTACTCCATTTATTATGGACACAGCAGGCGAGGCAACCCCTGCGTTTATGGTCAGTCAAGATGATGGTGAAGCCATTATTACTGCAATCTCAGCTGAGGGTTTTGCTGGTCAACTAGCTGTTGATGGCGTCAATCGTACCGCAATCAGTGAAGCAGCGCGCGACTCGATGCGTGAGTCATCTTCAAGAGGGCCAAATGGCGATCCGTCCATCTTTAAGCCAAATGTGGCGGCTCCAGGTACTAACATCTTGTCAGCTCACTTGGATGTAGACGGAATGGCAAGCTTTGCAGAACTTTCTGGCACATCTATGGCGGGCCCTCATATTGCAGGTGCTGCCGCACTATTGAAGCAGCAATACCCGCAGTGGACGCCTCAAGAAATTAAGTCTGCACTGACGAATACCAGTGTAACAGACGGCTTGAAAAAAGAAGATGAAGTAACACCTGCTGATGGCTTTGATGTGGGTGCAGGACGTGTAGATCTTGATAAGGCATTCGATGCCAAAGTTACTTTCTCTGAAATGGGCTTATCAGAAACGCTGTGTGTTGATAGCTGTGATTACAGTGTTACGGTTCGTAATATGACTGACGAAGCCATGAAACTGCACTTTAAAGGTGTCGCGATTGGAGACGGTGTCACAGTGGGTGATATCAACTCATCAGTAGAGCTTGCAGCTTATGGTGAAGAGGGCGACGCAAAAGCCACGTCAATCACACTGAATATTACAGGTGCTGAATTTGAAGCATGGCAGTTCGGTCGACTAGAAGCTTACAATGAAGCTGGTGAGCGCGTTGGTCATGTTCCATTAGCTGCATTTGCAGCGTCGACGTCACTACCTGGTCTGGCAGTTTCGACTTCTGGAGCGTCAAACACAGCTGCATTTGACGTAAATGTTGGTTACATGAACGAGACTATTGAAGGTCAAGTTGCAATCAACTCAGTATTACCTAGCTCTCTTGAATTAGTTGAAGATAGCTTTACCGTCGATGTGCAAAACGGTAGTCAAATTTTAGCTGGTGCAGATATGCCTACTCGTCATATCGCATGGACAGGTAGCCTAGGTAAGGCATCAATTAGCAGCGCAATTCAAAATGGTTTGGCAATCGATCTTAAAGCTCGAGATGAGTATCGCCCTGGGTGTGAAGATACATGTGATGATGCTGATTTCAAATTTAACTTAGGCGCAATCGGCGATGGTTATACATTTAAGTTAGCAGGCAAAGAGTATAACTATATTACTGTAACAACTAACGGTCTTATCGTTGCAGGCGACGGCTCTGCAAGTGGCACAGGCACAAACGAAGCTATCCCATCAGCAAATGGCCAGAATGGCTTAATTGCACCACTTTGGGCTGACTTTGATCTGCAAGGCCCAAGTGAAACCGAAGGCGGAGCAGTGTACGTTGCATTATTATCCTTTACCGATGATGCAGATAATGTAACAACTTACTTTGTTACTGAGTGGGCTGATGCACAGTTATATCAAGATAACTCTGGCGATAAGTTTACATTCCAATCGTGGATCCGTCTAAATGGTGATGAGGAACACTTCTTTAACTACGTTAAAGTGCCAAAAATGCCAAGTAAAGCGACCGTTGGTATTGAAAACTCGAATGGGTTAGTTGGCCTACAAACATACTACAATGGTGAAGGTACAGCGCCAGCGGCAGGACAACTGATTGCGTATGATTATGCAAATGGTGGCTCTGTAAACCTTGGTATAAAGGTTAAACTTGCGGACAATGCACAGATTAAAGCTGGTGTTGCAGATATGGTTGAAATGGACGAAGACACAACATCTGAAGCCATTGATGTCTTAGCTAACGATAATGCTCAGCACATTGATCTTATCCCTGTTACCTTGACTGCTCGAGGCGGTGAAAATCAACGTGCAGTGCAAAGTGTGTCTTTCGCTAACCCTGAAGGCGGCTTTGACCCAGCAACACTTGCAGTTGTTGATGCTCCTGCAAATGGCACCGTCGAAATCAAAGAAGGTAAAGTAGTTTACAAGCCTGAGGCAGACTTCTTTGGCGTTGATAGTTTCACGTACACGGCAAAAGCGGCTGGTGAGAGTACACTTATGCTAGCGCCGACTAAAGTGACAATTAATGTTGCTGATGTGGCTGAGCCAACCCCGCCGGCTGTGGTTGATAAGCCAGTTGAAGCGCCATCGAGTTCTTCGGGCTCTCTTGGTTGGTTATCGCTATTGGCATTACCATTTGCATTACTTCGTCGCAAAAGCTCAGTTTCTTTGCGTAAATAAAATGTCATTATTCAGCAAAAGTGTGTGACTAGAAATAATCACACCTATTTGTAGAGATAAGTCATTATCCAACTTAAACCCCGAGTTCAAAGCTCGGGGTTTTTCATTTGTGAAGCTCTATCAATGAATTACACCTGCTTTTACTCATAAAAATAATAAATACAGAATACCAAAACAGTAAGTGCGACTTGTGTCGCACTTACTGTTTTGGTATTCTGTGACAAATGTCGCACTACATAGGAGGGGAGTATGAAACCAAATGCTACCGAGTTGGTAATTTTGAAGATTTTATGGCGTCAAGCACCAAGAACCGGCAAGGAAATTCATGCTGAAATAGAGTCAAAGCTAAACTGGAGCTATTCATCGACAAGAAAGACACTGGAAAGAATGTGTGAGAAGGGCTACCTTGCGGAGCAAAAACAAGGTAACAAAAAAATTTACACCGCAACCTTAGCTAAAGTACCAACGCTTGCTTTGTATGCGCAAGAATTTGCAAAGCAAGTGATGGAGCTTGACGCGCCACTTCCTGTTGCTATGTTTTCTGACAGCAACCTAATTGAAGCAGATGAGCTCGACGAATTGGAAGCGATGCTAAATTCATTGGCAAATAATGACAAGCGCGATCCAGAGTAGGCTTCAGAAATGGAATTAATATTACTTTCTGTATTGTTTTGGGTCGCCTTAACTGGATTAAGTTATGTGGTGGGGGTATCTCTTTGTGCATATTATTTCCAGAGTAAGAGGCTATGGTGGGGCTTGCTTGCCGTCACGTTTGTACCTTTTTTGCCTATTGAATTTCTTGAGCAACAAGAAGCGATACCGTCAGTGCTACTACATGACAATTTACAACAATATGCCGAGCCGTTAATTGCAATGACAAGAAACGTACGAGTCACACTGCCTTGGTTAGAAGTATTATTCACGACTTTAGCGATTGTATATTGTGTGGGGCTGATTTTCCATTTAGGGGTGCTGCTCACACAGTACAGACGTATCAAATGCCTTTGTCTCAGCGCATCAAGAGTTGAGTCTTATCCCCAAGCGTTGTATCAGTTACCAATCACCTGCTCACCGTTTGTGTTTGGCTTGTTAAAACCAAAGATATATTTACCAATGGAGTTTGAAGATTTACCTAAGGATGAACAAGAAGCGTTGATATTTCATGAGCTAACACACGTCAATAAAGGCGATCATATTGCGGTTATGGTGTGGCGCTTGTGCTGTGTGATAGCGTGGTTTAATCCATTTATTGCCAAGATGGAGCAAAGCTTTATTCGAGCGATGGAATATCGATGTGATGAGTTGACGATTGCTCGGTATCAGATTGAACCGCTGGTATACAGCCGGGCTTTGATTAACTCGCTAAAGCGTGTAAAGATGCAGACGCCAGTAGATATTGCCGCCAGCTTTGCATCAAATTCACTCACGCTTGATGATTATAAAAAGCGTTTTACCGTTATTTTAAAACCTCAGCGCAAGCCTAATAATTGGCCTTTGTTCGCTCTCTTTATCTTGTCTTGTTTTGTATTGGCCTATGGCAACCTGCAATGGGCGAGAGTAACAATATCAAACAGCACAACGTGGCAATGGCCGGTAGAAAATCCAATGATAACATCACACTTTGGTCATATTTCTAGCTTTCGTCACAATAAAGCACATAAAGGTGTTGATTTTGCAGGAAGTACTGGCGACTCAGTGATGACGGTTGCAGGCGGTATTGTAACGGTTGCTGACAATACCACGCTGGCGAAGAATTATGGAAAAGTTGTATTGATCCAGCACGATAACGGTTATCAAAGTTTATATGCGCATTTAGATAGTATAGACGTAGCGGTAGGTGAAAAGGTGTTAAAAGGTGAAATGATAGGCACTATTGGTGAAACTGGCAGAGTAACCGGACCGCACTTACATTTGGAAATACTTCATCAGAATACTCGTATTGATCCCCTAAAGCGGTTGGAAATTTAATATGCTAAAAAAATACTTATTAGCCATCATTCTGTTGGCGGTATCCGGCTGCTCAAAGCAACCTAATTCATCAAATGAAAGCCTGTCAGTGCAGTCTAGTAAAACAGTAGCAGTTCCTACCGTTACAACTAGCGCCGGTGAGCTACACCTCCCCAATTTAAGCTCTACCTCATCAGAAGTGACGAACGACAACAAAAATGACAAGCAGTGGTTGCTTCTCAAGCTCAAGTCAGGTGAGAGCTTAACTACTTTGCTTGCGCCATTCGCATTTAGTGACCGAGATAGTTGGCTAGTTGAACAGTCAGTCGCGACTTGGACCTCTTTAACCAAGCTCAAGGCTGGACAGGCAATTGAAGTTGCATTGCGCGAGGGCGAGGTTGAACTTATTCGTTTTGAGCTCGATTTTGCAAAGCTAATAGAGATAAAAAGAGCTAAAGATGGGTGGCAGGCATCACTTGAGAATCTTGAAACCGTTACGCGTACCAAACGACTCTCAACAGTGGTTGAATCCAGCTTTTTTGTTGATGCAAGCAAAGCAGGGATCCCTCACGATATTATCAATCAGGGTATTATTGCGCTGTCACATCTGGTTGATTTCCAGCGAGAAATATATGCAGGTGATCAGATAGACTTTGTCTATCAGCAAAAATCGTTGCTATCGACCTCTAGGCTTGCAGAGAAAAGCGACGTAGCCACGCAGCTACAGCATGTTGCGCTGCTATCAGGAAAAGAAGAATATCGACTTTATCAATTTTCTGATGAGTCAGGAATGTCTGCTTTTTACCATGAAGACGGCAGGCTCGCACAGAGCTTTTTGATGAAGACACCACTCAATGGAGCAAGGCTATCTTCCAGTTTTGGTAAACGTCACCATCCCGTGCTTGGCTATACACGTATGCACAAAGGCATAGATTTTGGCGCGCCGATTGGCACGCCTATTATGGCAGCTGGATCAGGAGAGGTGATCAAGGCCAACTGGGGAGGAAGCTTTGGCAATCGTATTATTTTGGCACATGGTAACGGTTATCAAACGCTTTATGCTCACTTAAAAGGGTTTGCCAAAGGGATTAAAGCCGGAGCTAAAGTAAAGCAAGGTGAGGTGATTGGCTACTTGGGAAATACCGGTCTTTCACAAGCACGTCACTTACATTATGAGGTGCACAAAGACGGCAAGGCAATTAATCCGCTTACTCTCAAACAGCCGAAATATATCAAGTTGGAAGGTAAACAGCTTAAGCACTTTATTGCATATGTGGCGCAGGTTTCCGACCCGCTTAATGGCAATGACGCTCGTATTGCTAGTCAAATAGATAATGTTGAGCAGGTACAAGTCGGTGAATAATAAAGTGACGACAAGGATCAATAGTTTAGACTTTCTTCGTGGCGTAGCTATTCTGTGCATTTTACTGATAAATATAGAAAGCTTTGCTTATCCAAACCCTTGGGGCAGCTATCAGTATGGCTTTATGACGGAACTTGACAGTAAGGTGCGGTATTGGGTCTACTTTGTTGCTCAAGGTAAGTTTTATGGTTTATTGGCTGCCTTGTTTGGTGTTGGGTTGACAATGATAATTCAAAAGCAGCCGCTAGGATCTGCAATAACACTCAGCGCCTCACGATTACTGGTATTGTTTATTATTGGCTGTACGCATGCTTATTTTATTTGGAGTGGAGATATCCTTTATCACTATGCTGTGATTGGTATTGTGGCGTTAATGATAATTTTGCTTGGCTCAGCGGTGATAAAAGTCAGTATTGTCGTTTGTATTAGCTTTATATTGCTTTTTGGTTATGCCAAAGCTGAGCGAACTAACGCACAGTATCAAGCATATGTAGTAGCAAAAAGCGTTGAAAAGGCGCAGCGTTCAAGCAAGCAGCATAGAAGTATTTCGCGTTGGGAAAATAGAGTCCAACAAAAGCTCCCAAGGCATAGTGAACTTGAACACCAGCCAACACTGCAAGCGCATTGGCTTGATAATTTTAGTACACCGCAAGTTCATAAAGGTAAGCTATTTTATTCCAGCATCTTTTGGTCAACATTGATGATGATGTTGATAGGAGCGCTGTTGTTTCAAAGTGGATTCTTTAGCGCCAAAAAGCTAAGCCCGCTCGTGGTCGCTGCCTTTATTGGGTTAGTGATAGTGTCAATATATGCCTCTCAGCAACGCTATTTTTACTGGTTATTACACCCTCATATACCAATACTATCCTATTTAAAGCAAATGTTGGTGGTGTTAAATAGAGAGCTTCAGGCGCTAGTTTACATTGTTGTTTTATCTTTGCTTTATAATCGTTTCCTCTACAAGCTGCGGTGGCTCACGCCAATAAATTTAGTCGGAAGATTTGCGCTGAGTAACTATATTCTGCAATCAATTGTACTGGTGATCATATTCTATGGCTTTGACTTTTATAATACTTATAGTCGTAGTGAGCTATTAGTCCTGTGGATCCTGATGGTGTTGTGCCAAATTGGGCTAAATATGATATACGGACGTTTCTTTACCCAAGGCCCGCTAGAGAAAGTGTGGCGTACACTCACTGCTAAGCTCAGACCATTGAATGATGATGCTAGGGCGTAAAACCGTGCTCTGAATGTAATGGCTTATAAACTGCATTATACTATTTTTTACAAACTTAAACTTATCAACTTTAATGTTTTAAATTTAATATAAAGCTTTGTAACGCATGAATAAAAAGTATGGAATTAAAAATAGTAAGAGGGTGGCATAGTAGACATGTGCAGGCGGCGGCAGAGCTATATATTGAAGCGTTTGGTCGCAAGTTCAAGGCAGCTGTTGCAGACAGGGATAAACTGGTTGCAATCATCGCCAAGAGCTTTGTGACAGAGTACGCTTTTGGGGCTTTTGAAGGTGAAAACTTGCTGGGTATCGCAGGCTTTCAAGACGCGAAAAAAGGTTTTACCTCAAATATAGACTTTGCTGTGTTAAAAGAGGAGCTTGGCTTTTTCGGCGCAATAAAAGCGGCTGCTATTTTTTCTTTATTTGATAGAGCACCTGCACAACATGAGTTGGTAATGGACGGAATTGCGGTATCCAAGCAAGCGAGAGGTAAGGGGATCGGCACGGCTTTGCTGCATGCAGTGCAAAATTACACGCGCGAAAATGGTTTCAAGACGTTACGGCTCGATGTCATTGATAACAATCCAAAAGCAAAACAACTGTATTTAAGAACGGGGTTTGCTGCTTCCCACCACGACGACTTTTCTTATCTTCAGTGGTTAGTTGGCTTTAGTGGCGCAACAACAATGCACTGGCGGCCTTGAGTATGGAGGTTGGTTATTAAATTAACCTGAGATCAAGGTAGTAACTTGTTCTTAAGCAAACTCGGTCCGATTCATTTCCTCATTATGGTTATATAGCGTCTATTAAAAATTACACATAATTGTTTATTACTCGTCTCGCATGGTCGACGTGTTTTTTAATACTGGTAAAGATTGAAGTTTCAGGCGTTGGGTTAATTTGGTTCGACTGGGACTCAAACGCGTTCAATAATTAAACAACCAACCAATCAGCATTAAAAAATGACCATTTAGCAATAATCTACATGCTTTTTCACTTCAGTTGAGTACTATAAAAATATAGGTAACAACTTGTATTGATTATGGTAGATCTTATTTTACGGCCAAAAGAGCAGTTCGTGATGCTCGCGAGCATCGCGGCTATCAGCCTTGCTATTAGTTTAACTGACTGGGTGCAAAGAGGAATGCACCTTTCGGTGAATATTTTACTGTCATCGATCCTCGCCGTGATTTGTCTTTACTGGCTGCCAATGGTGTTAAGTTATCTTGGTGTTCAGCGCTTCAAGCTCTCTAACTGGCCACTGCAATATACGATTTTTTATTGCTTTATGGTGCTTGGTTGCATGTCGTGGGGTGTACTTAGAAGCCTTTTGGTAAATACGCAAACTTTTACCTTGTTCGAAGCCGCAGCGATTGCACTACCTTGGTCTGCGGGTATTTTTGTTGCGACGAAGTTTTATCTATCTCAACGTCATTTAAAACAAGAAAAGCAACTTCGGCAGCTCGCCGAGATCAGACTACTACACAGTCAATTAAATCCACATTTTATGTTTAATAGTCTCAATACGATTTCTGCGTTTTTAAAACATCATCCCGAGACTGCTGGTACGCTTATTCATAACCTGGCTGCTGTATTACGTTATTCATTAAAGCATTCTGTGGTAACGGAAGAAGATGCAAAAAGGGTAACGATAGCCGATGAATTAGTGAACTTGAATCAATGGGTTGAAATTGAAACTTGCCGGTTTGGTGAAAACCTTTCGATTACATTTGAAGTCGATGAGTCCTTAATTAACGAGGAAATGCCGGCAATGCTCCTACAACCTATTTTAGAAAATGCCATAAAGCATGCAAAGGTAAATCCACTGAATATCAAAGTGTTGATTGCAGCTGAAGGCGATGAGGTACTTTTTGAGGTTAGGGACAATGGTGTAGGGTTTAGTGGCGCACTCTTGGCACAGCCAGAGAAAGCCGGCTTAGGGCTCTCAATTACCCGATCTCGACTTCGCCTAGAAGCAAGTACAGAGTTGGAACTAAGCAACGAAGAAAGATCCGCTGGTGCCGTTGTACGCTTTAGATTAAAAAGGAACGGGCAAGTATGTTAAATATCGTCATCATTGAAGATGAGCAACCCGCAATAGAAAAATTGCTTATGCAGCTATCATTAGTATCTACACATAAAGTCGTTGGCACATACAGGGATCCAATCGCATTCTTAAATAGCGGCAACAATGGCAATATCGATTTGCYATTTGTTGATATTAACCTACCAAGTATCAATGGCATGGCTTTGGCCTTAAAACTTAAGGCCACGGGTTTTATGGGGGCAATAATTTTTACCACAGCACATAGCAAGTTTGCTGTTGATGCTTTCACACTTGGTGCAGTTGATTATTTACTTAAACCATATAATAACGAGCGACTGTCATTAGCGTTATCCAGAGTAGATGCTATCGCGAGCACACCTGTAGACATAAAATTACCGAGCAAAGTGGCAGGGAAAATCGTATTGATTGACACTAACCGTATTGATGTCATCAAGCTTGAGTTTGGTCAAGCCTATGCTTATTGCGCCGATCAGCACTTTCCGTTAGAGGGTTCATTGGATGAGTTACAAGCTCAATTACCCGCGCGATTTTTAAGAGTCCACCGCGACACCATTATCAATCAAGAAGCCATCGCCTCGTTTGAACGTTGGGTCACGGGGGGTTATTTGGTGAAATTACGTGGTAGCAACCAGCAAGTTATCACGAGCCGAAACGGCGCAAAATTACTCAAACAACAACTGATCAATTAAATAGTTAGGAATTAACATGATGAAATTTATTATGCCATTGTCTTTGGTAGGGGTACTTGCGGCTTGTTCAAATGACGCGCAGCCCGATGTGAAGAAGCAGTTTATACAAGAGGGTCAACCACGGCCTTTGGTTGTTGTACTGGGGGGAAGTGAAGGGGGAAATACACTCTCAGCTCCCCATTGGCGACCTTTTCTTGATGGTTTTAATGACATTGGTGTATCTGTTGCCGCAATGGGATATTACGGTACTCAAAATACGCCAAGCAGTGCGGCAGAATTATCGCTGAATAAAATTGCTGATCGAATAATCACGCTGACGAAAGATCCCATGATAGATGAAAAATGTGTCGCAGTTTATGGTTTCTCCAAGGGGGCTGAACTTGCACTATTGTTAGGCGCACACTTTGATGAAATTAATCATGTTGTTTCAGTTATGCCCAGCCATGTTAGCTGGAATGCAGTTAAAACACTTTCGTCTCGCTCAAGTTGGTCGCTAAATGGGACACCACTTGATTATATTGATGCGCCCTTACTCTCATGGAAAATGCAAAAAGGCAATATCACAGGAGAGTTTACTCCAGCTTTTAATCAAGCACTGAGTGAGGCGAGTGCAGAAGCCGTTGCAGCGGCAAAGATCCCTGTAGAAAAAATCAATGGACCAATATTACTGGTGTCGGCAAAACATGACGAGATCTGGCCATCTTATCAAATGTCACAGCATATAGAGTCGAGTCTACAAACAGCCAAATTTTCTTATCCATTTGAACATATTGCAATGGATGGCGGGCACTATAGTTTCAATAAAGAAGTGCAAACGCAAGTTAACCAGTTTTTACATCAGACATTGGTTGATACTTGTATGGCCCGTTAAAAAATACCACCTAATCTTAGTAATTAATGCCTTTCTAGCAGCCAGTTTTAGCGCTAACTGCGTAAATTCACCTTGCTTACAGGATGCAGGCACCGTAGCGAGAGTAGGACGCGGAAGCGGCGTTATTCCCAAAACTGTCTAGCTAGATAAGGGTATAATTTAATGTGATATTAAAAAATGGGTTAGCTGTTTTTTATCTAAGCCTCAGGTTAGTTACGAGTTTAGTGTTGAGAAGGTGACACTGAATGTTGCGCCACCAAGTGTGTTCTTGCAGGTAACGTCTAAAGTGGCATGATGTAAATCTACCACTTCTTTTACGATGGCAAGGCCAAGGCCGCTTCCGGTCATTGATGATTGCTCTTTGCGCCAAAAACGTTCAAAGATCTTTTCGTAGTTTTGAATGTCAATTCCAGGCCCGCTGTCCATCACCGAAATACTGTTTCCTGACGCATGTACTTTTATTAGTGCACCTTCTGCGCTATGGCGTAACGCATTCTCGATAAGATTTTTGATCATGATGTGAATAGAAGACTGATCGCCTGCAAACATCTCACCATTTTCGTCTATCTCTAATTCTAATTGTTTGTTCAACGTAACAGATAAAGGAGCCAGCATCATACAAGCTTCTTTTGCCAGAGGGGTGATACTAAGTGATTGCTTTGCATAAGCGTCTAGACTCTGGGCACGCGATAAGTCCAGTAGTTGTTGTACCACCCGAGTCATATAGCTAACATCAGCTAAAATGCCAGCATGGGTGTTTTTATCCAGTTTTGCCAACTCCACTCTCGTGTTTAAAATAGCAAGCGGCGTTTTTAATTCATGCGCGGCATTTGCAACAAAACGCTTCTGTTCATCAAACCCAGTTTCGACCCGTGCAATTGCTTGGTTTAGCGAATGCACAATAGGTACAATTTCAACGGGTAAACCTTGCTCGCTCAGGCGAAAGTTAAGTTGCTCGGGTCTTACTCGTGCCAATTGTGCCGCAACACTTTTTACAGGTTTAACAATCGAGCGGATCGAAAGGTATCCCACTAGCATAAATACAAAAAATGCGGCAATGATAATAAAGATAGACACTTGGCTAAGTGCAGGCATAACCGCTTCGTTTGCAAGCTCACCAAGCAGATCGTTTCTACCTAGGTAGATATTAACAGGTACGTTATCTATTTCCGTTTCTATACGGTAACGGTCTATGCCCTTTAAATGAGAGTAGCCAACAGGAATATCTTGGTTGTCTATTAAAGCTTGAAGTGCCGCAGAGCTAGTGATGTTGGACGTCGATTGAAGCAGTGTCTCGTTCGTTTCGCCATGGGTTACCCTGAAAACCAAATTGTTATATAAAGCGTCATATCCCCACTTTTCTGCAACATTATCAGATTGATAGACTAGCTCACGGTTGCTGTTAAATGATAGCTGCTCTTGAATATCTTCACTCATCCCAAACATACTTTCTTTTACGGCTAAGTTAGCGTAATTAGTTGAAAATAAGTACAAACTTATTCCAATTAAACTAAATACGCTGGAACCGATAATAAAGAAATGCAGATAGATTTTTTTGGCCAAAGAAATCGGTTTCATGTCAAAATATATCCTATGCCACGTAGGGTATTAATGGTCGTTTGTGCATTAGATGACTCTAATTTTTTACGGATCCGATGAACCGCGACTTGAATTGCATTATCTGTTACTTCAAATCCCATGGCGTATATTGCATCATATAAGGCATCTTTACCCACCGTTAACCCTGCATTTCGGATCAGATATTCCAAGATGGCCACTTCAGTTTTTCCCATTGTTAAGTTTTCACCACAGACGGTAACCCTTCTTGCTTTGGTATCGAGCGACACATTGTTATGGGTGAGCAGATTTGCGGTGTAACTACTTGGGCGACGCAGTAGTGCTCTTAACCTTGCTTTTAGCTCATCAATGGCAAAAGGCTTGTTGAGGTAATCATCAGCCCCCAAATCAAGACCTTTAATGCGGTCATCTACACTTCCGCGCGCTGTGAGAATAAGTATCGGTAGCGTATTTTGTTGTTTGCGGATCTCGCGAATGACCTCTAACCCGTCTTTATCGGGCAAACCAAGGTCTAAAACGAGAGCGTCATACTGCCAACTTTGCATCAATTGCGTATTTTGTGCTGCGGTTATGGCAATATCAGCAGCATGACCATCTTGGGCGATAGCTTGTTGAATAAATTCAGCAAGCTGCTGGTTATCCTCAGTAATTAGCACTCTCATTCGTTTGTAAGCTCCTTTTTTGTGTTATGTTTTGGCTTTGCTGGAAACGCTTGCCTGCAAGTATCAGCTTGAGTAATACAGGTAATACCAGCATGCTCAATAGAGTTGAGGTCAACAAACCACCAATCACAGCCCAAGCCAATGGTGGCCATAATGGGCTGGCGCTTGATGTTAACGGCAACATGCCGATTATTGTGGTTAATGTGGTCACTATAACAGGACGAATACGGTTTTGTACCGATAAGCAAATTGCCTCTTCTAGTGYACAGCCTTGTTGTAAGTGGTTGAGCGCATTTTCGATCAATAAAATTGCAGTATTTACCACAATTCCCATGAGTGCGAGTACGCCTAAGATTGACATAAAGCCGAAGGGGATCCCAGTAATTGCGAGCATCGCCGGTGCACCAATAATACCAAGCGGTATGGTTAGCATAACCAAAGCGGTTAGGCGATAAGAATTAAACTGCACCATCAATGCGGCAAACAAGAGTGCGATGCCAAAAGGAAGGGTTTGTAGTAACGCGCCATTGGCTTCTTCTGACTCTTCTAGTTCGCCGCCAAAGCTAAGCTTTACAAGGTGTTGTTTGGCTATACCTTCCAGCGTTGGCTGTAACGTCTGTAATATATTTTCTTCATCACTGCTAGGTAGTACACCCGCCTTTATTGACATGATAAATTCACCATTGCGTCGCTCAATAAAAGGAGGTGCATTGACAATATTTGCCGATACCAGTCCAGAAAGTGCTGTGGTGGCATATTGGGGCAATAGTACCTGTGTATTTACCATATCAACACTACTTTGGGTTGAGCTCGGGTCAAAGAGAACAAGCTCTACAGGTTCAAAATTATAATCAAGCGTGGTTACCCGCAGCCCTGAGCTTCTCCAAGCGATATAATCAGCTATTTCTTCGTGACGTAACCCAAAAGCAGACAAAGCGAGTTGGTCTATGTCTAAGTTGATAGCGGGCGCACCGAAACTATAATTTCTGTATGGAGAAACGACTTCTGGATGCTGGTGAAGTTCTAAAAACATGGCTTCTGCGGCATTGAATAGGGCAGTTTGATCATTGCCTGTGAGCCTTAACTCAATTGGGCTTTCAATTGGTGGCCCTTGTCCTAATTCTTGGGCTTTGACCAGTACTTCGGGAAATTGCTGTATTAGCACACTATTTAGTGATTGCGAAAATTCAACCGGATCTACGTCCTCTGTAAGTGTTACCACTACGCGAGCAATATGAGTTTCGCCAGGCTTTTGTGCGAGGTTATAGTAAAACCTTGGACCTGAAAAGCCACTAAAAACCATGACGTCGGTAACGTGTTTATTGCGACTGGCAAAATCAGCCACCTCATTTGCGGTTTGAGTTGTGGTGTCGATATGGCTAGAGAGCGGTAATTGCACATCGATATATATTTGATTACGGTTAGCGCTTGGAAAAAATTGACCATTGGCGCTTGGCAATGAAAGTAGTGCGCTGACGAGCACTGCAGCTAGGGTGAGCGTTATCGCAGGCTTTTTTAGTACAAGAGCGGATAAATGATACCCGAGTTTTGACAGAGCGTCTGCGAAGTGGCGCTGCCATTTTTCAAGTCCAGTATTTGAAACATGAATATGAGCAAACAAGATGGGGATGAGTATTAGTGCAGCAAGGTAGCTCAAAGAGATGCAAATGATCACCAATATAGGGATTGTTGCGATAAAATCTGCAACACTGCCTTTGGCAAGTAACATTGGGATAAAAGCAGCAATCGTGGTGGCGGTTGCGGCAGCAAGCGGTTTTCTTAACTCAATGACCGAACGTGTTATTGCTTTTGCTACCGTTACACCTTTATTACTATGATGGCTTAGTCGTTCAGCAATAATAATACAGTTATCAACCATTAAACCGAGTGACAGCACCAGACCGGCAATGGTCATCTGGTGGATAACGCCGTCAAAAGTGGTGAATAATGCAATAGACGATAAGACAATAGCAGGTACGGTCAGGCTTATAATGACCGCACTTTTTATCGACAGAAATAGCAGAAGAATGACACCGATACCAATACAGCTTTGAATAAGCGAATTAACTAAACCGTCACGCCGTTTCTCTGACCAATCTGGCTGAAAAATCTCTATGGACACTGGTGTGTTGTCATATCGTGTATTGATGTCAGTCACCGCTTGTTTAATCGTATTCCCAGCGGCTTCAATATTTACTTGATTTGGCGGTAAGGAAAGGGCGATGCCGATAACCTGTTCGCCATTTTTCCAAAACTGTTCAGTTGCTGTTGGTTGCGCTCTGTAATGGATGTCTGCAATGCTACCCAGTGGCACTTTCGCACCTTCAGGTGTGGTTAGCTGTAGATCAACAATTTGTTCGTCTTGGTTGAGGTGGTTAATGGGCAACAATGCAAGGTTACTGAGATTGTTAGAAAGTACACCAAGATTATTTTGTTTATTGGCATCTCTTAGCTGCTGTGCGATGGCTGTTGGTGTGAGCCCCAGAGCTAACATTCGGTGTTGAGAATAACCGATAGCCAGTTCAATGCCTGGGTCACCAATTAATGTCGCTTCCCTCACGACGGCAAGCTGGCGTAATTCATCTCGTATTTTTACTGCTATTTTACGATCCATAGCCAACCCATTCCCGGTCTGAACGACAAGTAAGATCCCCTGCGTATCTTGTGCTCTGTCCATAACCTGAATTGAGCCACCATTTAGCCCTGAGCGAAAGGGCGCAACTTCCTCTTTGATCCGCTGCCATATCAAATCAGTGTTATATTCTTGTTCGTTAAGCTCTATGTCAATAGTGGCATTACCGAAGCGGATCCTAGATTGAATTGTATTAATTTGCTCAATTTTGGCGAGGCTGCGTTCTAGTGGTTTGACGATGCTATCATTTAATTGGGTAGCACTTTGACCCGGGATAGTTATCTGAATAAAACCATTGCGATAAGGAAAGCTAGGATCTTCTTGGCTTTTTGCATTAAACCAACCGAATAATCCTGTAATAACGAGAAGCAGCGATAGCCCAAGGACTAAGCGTGTTGAAGCATATAAACTCAGTCTATTTTTTATCATTATCTTGGCCTCTTAGCATGGCTAAATTCACTCCCAATTTGGCGGCGGAGGTGACTAGCACGTCTTGACCTGCAAGTCTTGGCGCGGTCACTAATACTTTATCTCCTTCGTTACCAAGTAGATTGACAGAAAACCGTTCAAGCTCTGGCTGGGCAACAAAAACATAAGCTTGCTTGTTCAGGTCGTAATGAATTGCAGAAGCTGGAACGCGAAATAGGGGATCATGAGTAATTGCAAGTTCAAGGCGACTAAGTAACCCAACTAATTCAGGGCTTTGATGATTTAAATCCACGGTTAATTTAAATAAACGTCCTACAGCCATTGATGGCAGGCTTTTCTCGATTACTTTTCCCGTTAACCTTTTATTGATTGATGGCACATAGATAGTAACGGTTTGATTGATAGCTAAATCAATATATTCTTGCTCAGGCAATAGAAACTCAGCTTTTAATGTTGTTAGTGTTTGTAACTGGAAGATGGGCTGACCAGCATCAACAACATCCCCTGCACGTGCATAGTTGTTTGTTATGATGCCATCACTTGGTGCTACAATCTGCTGCTCATTTAACATGTTTCTTGCCTCTTCAAGTAGCACTTTCGCTGAGCGGACTTGTTGAACTTGTTGATCGAGTTCAAGTCTTGCAATATCTAAAACAGAATCTGAAACGAGCTTTTTAGCAAATAGCTTTTTGAGTCGTTCAAAATCCCGCTCTGCCTGCGCTTGTGCTTGCTGAGCGCTCGTAAGTTGAGATTGTTTTTCACGTAATTGTGTCTCCAAAGTCGGCGAATACAGTGCAGCAAGCACTTCGCCTTTGACAACTCGTTTGCCTGCAAAAGCCGATAATGACTTTATTCGCGCAGTGCTGAGTGAGGCGACATCGACAACATCACTCCCCGTAATTGTGCTGTAAAAACGTTTAGTTGGAATCGTTTCAACCAGCTCTACAGCTTCGAAGACCTCTGGTTTTACTATGTATTCAGCCACTTCTTCTTTTGGCTCAACACTACAGCCCAGCAGGGCTGTAGTGAATAACAAAAAAATGAATTTAAAAAACATAGACATATCCAAGAATAATTTGTGCGCTGCCTGAAGCGTCTACAAGCGGTGAGTCTTTGATCTCGCTGCCATAGCTGGTGTAACTTATGTCAGCTTTAATCATATGATGCTTGCCCAAAAACCAGTCGCTTTGTATGCCGACTTCAAAAGCAGTACTTGAATCACCAAGATAAAAGGCTCTATTGGTCAGCGCTTCAGCGGCTTGAACGCCGTAGTAATAATCAACCAGATCCTCACTTTGAAAGTTTGCGGCAATGTAGGGGAAGACGCGACCATCTTCAAATCTAAATGGCACGCCATAACTCACACTGGCTTCATAACCTTTGTGTGTGCTACTGACATCGTGCATAAATTCAAAGCCAAACTCACCAAAACTGGTATCGTACTCCATCTCAAAACCAGCATCGAAGCTCATGTCTCTGTCTTCCATACCGATAAAGTAATCACTATCGTTTGCCTCAAAGCCGTCTAGCCTGAGGTGTGCAGAAAGGCTGATCTCAAACTGCTCAGTTTGGTAGACCTTATAATTCGCTCTTGGTCCAAGTAAGCTAAAGTTGCCATATTGGATGGCAACAGCTGGGACAAACTCAGTTTCATTGCCTATGCCAACGTAGCCTTGGTCTTGAGAAATAATTGCTGCACCAATTCCCCATTTTAGTTGCGGTGATTCTGGTGGCGCGTCTGCTAATGCTTGTGTGCTACAAATAATAGACATAGTGGTGACAAGGTTAAGTAGTTTTCTAGCCATAATGATATTCCTTGAAGTTCATGTTTTTTCATTGCAGCTAGAGTAAGCCAGTAAACTTTCTCGAAACTTACAGCATAGAAAATAATCATCTGTGCCTTAATTTTATAAGTTGTCATTGCTGTTGTGTCTGCAAAAGCTTAGTATCGGGGTACTTCGTAGGCGTAGAACAACGCGTTTGAATTAAATCTACCGGAGCTACTGTAGAGTAGCCTTGCGGTTTACTGAATAAGAATAACAAGGGCAAGTAATGAGTGAAGAACAAAATCAACCACAACAAGAAGCGCTGACTCCGGAGCAACAGCGTGAACGGTCTATTCAATGGCAACGTAGCTGTGTGCAGGCTGCGCAGAAGCACCTTGCAGACAAAGGAATATTGCCTGAAAGTATCATAGAAAAAGAATGCCGCTATATAGAACCTTTAGTGGCACTTTGGAAAATAAAGGGCCAAAATGGAAAGCGGTACTGGGTCATTACCGGAAACCTACCCACTGATCATATTGAGTCCTCAGCAGCTGCAACACCAAGGGATGCGCTGCGCTCTTTCTCATTTCATTGGCAGCTCAAAGCCGATGAAATTATGGCCACTAAGCCGGTAGAAAAGACCCAAGCTCAATTTGCAAATTTATTGATTAACCGAGCGCATGGTTTATACGACTTATTTGCTAAAGAAGAGCTTTGGGCTAGTGAAGCATAGTAAACGGCTCTGTTTTTAAAGCTTGGATAGGGCATTTCAAGCGCTGTCTTGGAAYGCCTGCTTCCATAAAAACGTGCCCGTGCTCTGAAAACCCAGACTGTAAGAATTCCGGTACTTCATCTAGAATGCACTGGATATAAATATTTTCCAGCCCCTTATCTTTTGCGATATCAACGAGCCCACTAATAAGGGAAGAGTAGGCCTCTCTGTTACGGTGTGATTTGAATATGGCGATCCGACTAAGCAAACCGTCCTGACATAACCGCCCAGTGCCGACGGCACCATCGTGGTCATCAATGATAATTAAATGCTCGGCGGTAATATCTTGTTGGTCAAACTCTACGTCTTTTGGGATATGAAGCTCGCAAACAAATACCCGCTCTCGTATTGCTTTGAGCTCAAACTTTTTGGCCTGCCAATTTACTCGACTAATTCTATAACTCATACTGCCCTCGATATACAGATTACACCTGCATTCCCTGTTCATGACAAGTTAGAGCAGACAAGCCTCTGTAAGTGCAGAGACTTGCAGTATGTTATTGTTATTGTGAACGCGACTATCTTGTTCTAACAGGCGTTACTCCCAGCTATCGTCGTCGTCAGTTTCTTCTGGATCACTGTCTTCAACGAAGTACGTCCCATCATTAAACAGTTTAGTTAACGTTTGTTTAAATTCCAAGCTATCTAAAGCAGGAATTATTGCCTTAAAGTCTATCGTCGTATGATCGGTCAATTGTTTAATTGCCTCTAAACAATGATGGCTCAACGTGTAGTTTTCACCATTTACGCTAAGCAAAACATGTGTCTCACAGATTTGATAAATTGCTCGCACGCCACCTGCGCGATAAATTATCGGGTTTTCTATTGCGATTTCATCAAGATCTTGTAACTCCAGTGGTGGATCGAGGGGGGCTAAGTCCATTTCATGCTTTGGCTCGCTTAGCGTTTTTCCAAGCCAACTACTATAAAGTTTATCGTCTTTCATTAAATCGTGAAGCATAGTGTGGATCTGCTGTTTGTCTGAGGCTGTTACTTCACCTATTGATGCTCGGGGGGATAGATCAGGATCACTGAATCTTTTCTTGCCTGCTTCCATATCAATAATGTGATCCGCGAAGCTAGAAAGTAAGTCTTTTTGATCTGGGGCTCTAAAACCGACAGAGTAATTTAAGGCGTTTTCGACAGCATAGCCCTCATGGGGACAAGCTGGTGGTATGTATAAAATATCCCCAGGTTCGAGTACCGCATCTATAACAGCATCGAACTGTTCAACTTGAAGTAGGCTTTTGTTTTGAGCGAACTGTTTTAAACTATCGTCACGAAGGCCAACTCGCCAATGGCGTTTTCCTTGTCCTTGAATAATAAAGACATCATATTGGTCTAAATGCGGTCCTACGCCGCCTCCGGGTGTGGAATAGCTGATCATTAAATCATCTATTCGCCAATTAGGAATAAATCTAAATGCTTCTACTAATTCCGCGGCTTGTGGATGCCAATGATCAACTGCTTGAACAAGCAGTGTACTGTTACTGTCAGTTAGTAACTCAAACTGTTCGAATGGACCGTGGTACGCTTCCCATTTGTCTTGGTGGTTAGTAACGATACGCGACTCTATACAGTCTTCTGTTGCGAGGCCGGCAAGTTCTTCCGGGGCAATTGGATCGATAAAATTCTGAAAACCTTGTTTGATCAATAGTGGTTTTTTTTGCCAATATTGCTCAAGAAATTGGCCGAATGTTAGATCATTTATTTGCAGTTGATACATGAGGGGATCCCTGAGATAAAAAAAGCGAAAGAGGCAAACTCTTTCGCTTATCTTATACCAATTCACAGCGGATTAAATCTACATTTGAGACTAAATAGTGCTGAACTGGTGTTAAAACAGAGTGATTTTACACTTAGTTTAGTTCATCAATAAACGCTTCAGCACGACCGATGTAGTTCGCTGGCGTCATTTCTTTCATCTGTGATTTTACTTCATCAGGTAACGCTAGGTTATCAATAAAATCAGCCATGATTTCTTGGTTGACACGCTTACCGCGAGTAAGATCCTTTAGCTTTTCATATGGTTTTTCAATACCGTACTTACGCATCACTGTTTGGATAGGCTCAGCTAAAAGCTCCCAGTTGTCATCAAGCTCTGCCAGTAAACGCTCTGCATTTACTTCTAACTTACTAACACCTTTAAGCGTTGCTTGGTAGGCTATCAGCGCATAACCCATACCAACGCCTAAATTACGTAATACTGTAGAGTCCGTCAGGTCACGTTGCCAGCGTGATACAGGTAGCTTTTGTGCTAGGTGAGCGAAAATAGCGTTAGCAATGCCAAGGTTACCTTCGGAGTTTTCAAAGTCGATAGGGTTAACTTTGTGTGGCATTGTTGATGAACCAATTTCGCCTGCAATCGTTTTTTGCTTGAAATGATTGAGCGCAATATAACCCCAAACGTCACGATCAAAGTCGATTAATATGGTGTTGAAGCGAGCGATAGCATCAAACAGTTCAGCAATGTAATCATGCGGTTCGATTTGAGTAGTGAACGGGTTCCACGTCAGGCCTAAACTTGAGACAAACCGTTCACTGTGAGCATGCCAGTCGTAATCTGGGTATGCACTTAAATGCGCATTATAGTTGCCAACTGCACCATTAATTTTGCCTAGTAACTGTACATTTGCGATCTGCTGGCGTTGGCGCTGAAGGCGAACATAAACATTTGCAAACTCTTTGCCCATGGTTGATGGCGAAGCCGGTTGGCCGTGAGTACGAGTCATCATTGGGATAGATTTGTATTCTACAGCTTTTTCTTTAATCGCAGCGAGTAACTCATCGCAATAAGGCAGTAGCACGTTGTCGCGGGCTTCTGTAAGCATCAAACCGTGTGACAGGTTGTTGATGTCCTCAGAGGTACAGGCAAAATGAATAAACTCATTAACAGCATGTAGCTCGGCATTATCCGCTACTTTTTCTTTAAGAAGGTATTCTACAGCTTTAACGTCGTGGTTGGTGGTGCGTTCAATTTCTTTGACACGTGCAGCATCTGCTTCGCTGAAGTTTTCAACAATGCTATCTAGAAGTGCATTTGCTTCATCGCTGAAAGCTGGTACTTCGGTGATGGCGTCGCTGCTCGCTAATGCTTGTAACCAACGAACTTCTACGATGACGCGATACTTTATCAAGCCAAATTCACTGAAGATACTTCTCAGTTCTTTAGTCTTGCTACCATAGCGACCATCCACAGGAG
>NZ_RDBW01000046.1:0-38191 GCF_003934235.1 Pseudoalteromonas sp. J010
CCTATGAAGGTCCTATGAAGGTGTGGGTAAAGGAGCGATTGCTTATGCTTAAAGCGCTCATGTTTGCCGTAATTGCAAGTACAGCACTTTTTACTGAAGCATTAGAACTAAAAGGCAATTTAACCCAAGGTGGTATGGTCATTGGTAAACTGCCACAGGCCAGTAATATAAAGTTAAATGAAAGAGCAATAAAGCGTTCAAAAGAAGGCTACTTTGTTTTTGGATTTGGTCGCGATGCTGAGTTAAGCCATACGTTAAGCTGGCAATCTCAAGACGGCAAAAAACACTCTCAACCTCTGCTTATTACTAAACGTGATTATGATATAGATAAAATTACAGGGGTGGCTAAAAAATATGTTTCACCGCCTGAGTCAGTCCTCAAACGTATTCGTGAAGAAGCGCAAGCTGTGTCGAAAGCCAGACAAGGTGACTCAGATTTATTATATTTTAAAGAAACAGTATACCGACCTGCCAAAGGCCGAATATCAGGCATATATGGAAGCCAAAGATACTTTAATGGTGAGCCAAGACGGCCTCATTTTGGTTTAGATATAGCGAACAAAACAGGTGAGTCAGTGTATGCACCTGTATCTGGTGTGGTTGTTTTTGCAAATTCAGATCTATACTACAGTGGTGGCACATTAATTATCGACCATGGTCACGGTATTACGTCAACATATATTCACCTCAGTAAGTTAGATGTAAAAGCAGGCGACAAAGTTACAACAGGTGACAAAATTGCTGAGATCGGTGCTACGGGAAGAGTAACCGGCCCTCATTTAGATTGGCGATTTAATTGGTTTGGGGAAAGACTTGACCCAGCTCTACTTATGAAAGAAACATTAGCAAACAAAGCAGTTAAAAAATGACAGAAGAACAAAGAAAGATAATTATCGAGCAGCGTATCGCAAGCTCTATTACTCATGTAACCAAGACAGTTTTTCCTGGACGTACTAATCATCACAATACTTTGTTTGGTGGGGATGCACTAGCGTGGATGGATGAGGTGGCGTTTATTGCAGCCACACGCTTTTGCCGTAAACCGCTTGTGACTATTTCTTCTGATCGTGTTGATTTTAAAGAGGCGATACCTGCCGGCACGTTTGCTGAACTGGTATCAAAAGTAGTGCATGTTGGTAATACAAGTTTGAAAGTAGATGTTGAGATTTATCTCGAGAGAATGCACAAAGATGATAAACACCTAGCAATAACGGGGAGCTTTACCTTTGTTGCAGTAGACGATAACCACAGACCAACCCCAGTGGTATGTGACAAAATGCTAAATGGCTTTTGATGATTTTAACAAGGCATAGTCTTTATATGTCTTGTTAGTCCCTTAGAATAAAAAGAACACATCATACAAGCGTTAATTCATTGAACTCAATATACCGTACGGTTTTGTGGAACTTAATCTTAACGTGCGAGTAGAAACCTTAAGTGATAGGGTCTATTAGACCGATATTTTCAGAGTTAGTGAACTATGTTAAACGCAGTTTTGAATTCAACGGTTGGATAATAAAGCTTAAGAAAGGCACCATGATACAAGGTGCCTTTCATCAGTCAATATTTTGATAATTTATAGCACCATTGCAGCTATCCAACCAAAGCAGAGCAGAGGTATATTAAAATGAATAAATGTAGGTACTACAGAGTCCCAAATATGGTCATGCTGCCCATCAGCATTTAACCCTGATGTCGGACCTAGTGTTGAGTCGGAGGCTGGGGAGCCGGCATCACCCAAGGCACCAGCAGTACCGACCAAAGCTGCCGTTGCCATGGCTGAAAAGCCGACTTCCAATGATAGAGGTACGAACAGCGTCGCTATAATTGGCACTGTTGAAAAGGAGCTACCAATGCCCATGGTGATCAGCAGGCCAACTAATAGTATCATTGCAGCTGCGAGAGGTTTGTTGTCGCCAACAAAGTTTGCGCAACTAGAAACTAGGCTAGCTACATCACCTGTCGCTTTCATCACTGAAGCAAAGCCTTGTGCCGAAATCATAATGAAACCTATCATTGCCATCATCGCAACTCCTTTACTAAAAACGTCAGAGTTTTGCTCCCATTTTACAATACCAAATAAGCTGAAAATCATAACACCAACTAGTCCGCCTAAAATCATCGAGCCACTGATATTTTGCGCAATAAGCGATACAGCTACAGCAACAGCGCCAACTAGCATCACCTTTTTAGCTTCTTTGCCCTCGGGCAAAACAGGTGCTTGCTCGCTTTGCAGTTGACCTATTTGATATTCGCGTTTTTTTCTATAGCTAATGAATAGGGCAATGATCAACCCCAGTAACATACCAAGCGCAGGAATAACCATTGCGTAGGGCACATCAAACTTTGCAAGTGTTAAACCATTATCAATGAGGTTTTTATGTAAAATAGAATATAAATAAATACCTCCAAACCCATATGGAAGCACCATGTAGCTAGTCGCAAGGCCAAACGTCAAGATACAAGCAATGGCGCGGCGATCAAGCTTTAATTTATTCAACACTACAAGCAAAGGTGGGATCAGGATTGGAATAAATGCGATATGAACTGGGATCAGATTTTGCGATGCCACAGAGCAAGCTAAAATAACAACCATAATAAACATACTCAAGTATGTTGAACCTTCATTGCTATTAGCATTAACAAGCTTAAGGAGCCTTTGCGCTAAAATTTGTGTTAAACCTGATTTCGAGATAGCGACAGCGAAGCCGCCAAGCATTGCGTAACTAAGCGCGATCTCTGCACCACCAGATAACCCGTCATTGAACGCATTGAGTGTTGTCTTTATGTCTAAACCAGCAACAAGTCCGGCAGCCATAGCACTAATAGTCATTGCAACGATGACATTAATTCTTACAAGGGTTAGCCCCAACATGAGCAACACGCCCAAAATAACAGCATTCATTTATTTCTAGCCTTTCTTTTTTATTTGCCTGTATAAGGTCTTTAATTTTTTTAACTCAGTCTTAGATAGTGGTTTTTGTTGATACTGTGACTTCTCAAATAACCCATAGAACTGCCAAAGTACCTTCTCATTCTCCGGAAACAATTGTGTTAATTCTTGAATATTCTGTCGAACGCTACCACTGTGTGAGTCCCTATTTAAATAACGCACTATATCATTGTAATAAGCCAACTCGATAGGGGGGGTAGCCCTACGTATATAGTTTACCAAGAAGAAGAGAATGACAGATAATATCGCAAATATTAGTAGTGATATAATTCCAGCCCACAGTGTACCGTATTGACCAAACCAATTTTTGAACAACCTGCCTTGTTTGTCTCTATCAAAGTTGATTACAACTCTAGTCCACTGATAATCTAGCTCTTCTAGTTTTAATCGTACCCAATTAATTGAATGCCAATTTGAAAAAGCGATTAAGCTGTATCCTAATCCTTGTTGAAACTCATTAGACAATTGCGCTAGCTGTGACAGGCTACCTGTCATGCGTTCTGGTGCTATCCATGCTGTCGGATCTAACCGTTGCCAACCTACTCCAGGCGTAAAATACTCGACCCAAGCGTGAGCATCATATTGATAAACACTATAATAACCTTGGTTTTTGTTTTGCTCACCACCTAAATAACCCGATACCAAGCGCGCTGGAATGTTTGCGCTTCTCAGCAAAAATGCAGCTGCCGAGGCGTAGTGCCCACAAAAACCATTTTGTGTATTAAACAAAAATTCATCAACTCTGTTATCAGACTGACTAGGTGTTGGGGTCAGAGTGTAAATAAATTGATTATTGAGAAAATACAGCCTCATTTTCTCAATAAACTCGCTTGTATTTGACGAACTCATTGCCCAAGTTTGAGCTAACTGGGTTGTTTTAGGGTTAAACCCTTTAGGGAGCTTTACATTACGTTGATAATACCAAGGTTTTAGCGTGCTTTCAGATGAAAAGTCGCTAACCATAATTGAGTATTCAATAGGCTTTGATGTGAGGCTTTTGAGGTAAACTGTGCCAAATACATTGCTATTTAACTTTGGGTTATTTGAGTATGAGTAGGATAAACCGTATAACCAAGGAATGTGACTTGGTTGAGCAATGATTGTTGCATGCTCGCTTTGATCGAGGGGAGGTGGCTTCATATTCGTTCTTTGATATTCAGATATTTTCCAGCGTTTTCCGTCAAATTCATCATGAATGATGGCTCGCCAGTAATAAGGCCCTTCAATCTGCTCATTTTCAAAGGTAGCTCGGAATACGAGTTCTTTCGATTGCGATAAGCTAACAATATCAAACGGGTCGACATTTTCAGACAGGCCTGTTTTAGCTTCCTTCTGGGGTTGCGGTAGCTGCCAAAATGCCGGTAATTTTGGTAAAAAAATCACTAAAAATGCAGCCACCGGCAACACTATTATCAAGCCTTTGATACTTACTTTCAAAGCCGGTTTTAATTTTAAGTTCTGCTCTAGGTTAAGCATAATAGCTAGGTTTACAGCCAGCATGCAAAGCACTAACAAAGCAGCAAACAGGCTTTGTGTGAATAAAAATAAGCACGGATAAGTAAAAAAATTCAAAATACAAATTTGCGTGAACTGGTTGGCCTTTGTGGCATGTATCTGTTTCAGCAAGGAGGCTATTAACATGAGCGCGACGAAAACATTTACGCTATTTTTCAGACCAATTAAGCTTGCAGTTGTAACTGCCCCAAGTAAAGTAACGACATTAATGAATCGCACACTCAACATTGTTGGTGTTGTGAATATGCGAATGGTTTGCCAAAGCATCAGCACGCTTACTAAACCCGTAAAGCCAACCCCAAAGTCATCAATCAGAATGAGGCTAATCAACCAAACAAATACAGAGGTGCTGTAGTACCATACTGGAAACTTAGAACTCACTCAGCGCCTCCAAGCATTTTTGCTTATGTGCGTTCCCGGTACCCAGTGGTATACGCAGTTGTTTGAGTCGTAGTGCATAATGAGCTTGCTGTTTATCGGCATCTAAAATTTGTGTGCAAAGCTTACCCAAGCGTTCCTCTTTTGTGCCAAGTAATAAGTCATAATCAAAAACGGTTTGATTTGAAAAGTGGCCATTAGAGTTGTGTGTTTTAACTAACATTTGCTCGGTTTTGGCGTAATGCTTCCAAGCGACTCTGCTAAGGCTCATCCCTTTTTGATAAAGGGTAAGGTGGTCAAACTCAGATGCGCTATCCTGCTGTTGTGATAAAGTTTCGTTTTTATCTGGTATATGACTTGGTTGTTGCTCTTTTTCATCTAAAGGTAATGGTGTAGGGTAAATATAAAAGACATCATTTGGTCTTAAATAAGACCATGTCCGGATCAGCCCAAGTGGAAAGTAGCTCATTATTTTAATGGTGCCGGTTTCATATTTACCTCGTGATAAGTTGGTAATAGGAAGCGTTATTTGTATCTCATCTTGAATAATAGGAATATGTGAAGGTGTATGATTGTATTCACTTGTGAGCCTTAGCGACTGTATCTCTGAGCTTGATGACAACTTTAAATTAAGAGTAGGGTGATAAGGACTAAAGTTATCCTCAGCGCCCAAGTACTGAATTTTAGCACTGTTAAAATTAAAAAAAGCGATAAACAAGGCTACGACCATGATCACGGCCATTATGTATGATGTCGCGAGGATCAGATTATTTTGATAGTTTATCCCCAAAATGAAGTTAATGAGTGCAACTGTGACAAAAAAGAAGCCATCCTTAGATGGCAAGATATAGATATTACTGTGTGAAAACGTGAGTTCTGAACGTTGGTGCTTTTTATATATGTGCTGTTTTACTTTAGCACGCAAGCGTTTGAACATATTTAATGTACCGGTACGTTATCAAATATTTGCAATTTGAGCTGGGTTTCATTTGTGCTCGTTACACCCAAGCGATGTGCGCAAACAGAGGTAAAAACAGCTTGCACATCATCTGGGATCACAAAGTCTCGACCATTGATAAATGCGTATGCACGGCTTGCTGAAGCCAGTGCAATACTGGCGCGTGGCGATAGTGGATCGCTAAACATGCCTGAGTTTCTCGTATACGTTATCAAACGCAAAATATAGCTAACTACCGCGTCACTTAAAGTAATAAGAGGGATTTTTTGCTGAAATTTCAGTAGGGCGTCACTATCTATTACTTGCTGAGTCTTGACTGAGGCGCGAGGTATGCCAGCTTGGTGAATTAGCTGTGCTTCAGCGGCCTCTGATGGGTAACCAAGACTAATCCTCATAAAAAACCTATCCAACTGAGACTCTGGTAATGGGTAAGTTCCAGATTGGTGTTGTGGATTTTGTGTTGCAATCACAAAAAATGGGCTAGGGAGCTTGTGACTCTCACCATCTATGGTCACTTGATGTTCTTCCATTGACTCCAATAACGCACTTTGCGTTTTTGGGCTTGCTCTATTTATCTCGTCCGCGAGTAAAACCTGTGTGAAAACAGGGCCTGGGTGGAATTCAAAAGATTGTTGTTCGCGGTTGAAAATAGAAGTCCCGGTAATGTCTGATGGCAGAAGATCGCTCGTAAATTGGACTCGCCGATAACTTAACCCAAGGACATCTGCCAGTGAATGCGATAAAGTTGTTTTACCCATACCTGGTAAATCCTCGATGAGTAAATGGCCTCGACAGAGCAAGCTACAAATTGCCAGTTTAATTTGCTCAGGCTTTTCCAAAATCACAGCAGAAAGAGAGTCTATAACGTCATTTATGACCAAGTTCATGTCACCAGCTCTAAACGTTTCATTACAGAATCGACTTTGTGTGCATTGAAGGGTTTTGCAATAAAACCTTTAGCTCCTAACTCCCAAGTGTTTTGAACATTTTCCATACTGTTATGGCCGGAACACATGATGACATGAGCTGTTGGAAAGTTTTCATTGATGTAAGCTAGAATTTCAGTTCCGTCAGTGTCTGGAAGCTCTATATCTAAGAAGACTACGTTGGGCTGTTTATGTTTTAGCAGCGGTTTTGCTGAATCGAAGTTTTCACAGCCGTAGACTTCTTCAAAGCCTAAATTTTCTAAAATTTGAGTAAGAAAATCTCGGATTTCAACAGCATCATCAATAATCAAAATGGGTTCTAGCGGTCTTACAAATTCCATATGTCGATACTTCAAATTACAAATTCAATCACATACTATAAAATGCTTATCCATAGCTCAACAGTTATTGTTGTAAACTTACTATAAATGTCCGATACCGTCTAGTATTGGACATTTATAGTAAGGATAACTCACACAATGCAACTCTACACAAACAACCCATAATTTATATTATGTTAAATGAGTTGTTTTATACTGCCAGCTGGATTCCTAATCAGTTCATTACTTCTCTTTTGCCATCTATGTGTTGCTTTAAAAGAAATACCGCACGCTCTAATGTCACATCATTACCATTTTCGTCCATATCACCTGGCATTACCACTGTCGGTTCGAAATCTTCACGGTAACGACCATCTACGTGATATAAGCGTTCAAACCCCAGTTCAATCCAAGCATCGCTTTTGTCGAGTGGTAATCGTTTTATGCCGCCCAGTAAATCAGCCATTGGAGTGCCAACCACAGCAATTGCACCAAGCGCGTCTAAACCGATTGTCATTCCTTCGCCTATGCTACCTGTCCATCTCCCAGCCAACGCAATAAATGGTATTTGAATACTTGGCTGCGCTGGTTGAGTGTTTGCTGTCTCAACTTGCGCGCGCTGGTAATGAATAGTCGGAGTTTGTATACGGTACTTTTGATATGCTGCAGCTGTGGTGGAAAAATGACCTAGTATAGGCTCTGCAACACCCGTATTTCCACCACTTGGCGTATTGCGTAAGTCTATAATATACCCTTGAACTTGACCAAGTGCTTGCAATGCAGCTTTAAAGTCTGCAACGGTATTACTATTTCCCATGGCATTGTTAAAGCGAATGTAACCAAGCTCTTCAATTTTTTTGTATAAAACAGTACCTCCTTTAGAAAGCGCATTAATGGCGTCATAACTTGCAGGAAGTTGCATCTCAGATGTTCCCTGTTTCGTTATTAGCTTAAACCTTCTAGGTTGATAGCGCTTCCCACCAAGTGCGATATTCAAAGCGTAATTTTTCTGAGCATCTGTTAGCCTGCTAAGCTCGACCTGCATTACATCTTCAATAGCACTCACTATTGATTGGCCATTCACTGTTGAAATTTTATTACCTGGCCTTATGCCTTCAATGTCGGCCGCACTGTCTCGTTTTACGTCCAATACCACCGCTATATTTTCTTCAAACACGGCAAAAATATCTGCGCCAGTTGGATAAACAATATAGTCATCTTCATTTAGTGGGCCTAAATTGAGGTGTGGGTCAGTGAAGTGGCGTAAATAAGACTGGCTCAAATCGATAAAATCTTGCTTGTTGTAGACACCGTTTAACTTTTTTCTAAACGCTTGCTCAACAGCTTGATGATTTTCTGCATCTCCAAGGTAGGCATAATGTGTTGCCAGTACCGTGTTTAGTTGTTTCCACGCGCCATTGACATCAAACGTCTTTGCTAAAGCGGCATTTGTGCTAAACAGCGCAAAGCCAAAACACCAAGCATGTACCGTTTTCATGTAGTGTTATCCTTGTCGTTATTTTTAGTTCCTAAGATAAAGCTTAGTGAAGTGCTGCAGTGAAAGGGATGGACTTACAAATCTCCGCTTCCGCAATTAGAATTTCTTCGAGCCGCTGGTCGATAATATGCTTGTCGAAATATTCATATCCAAGCTCTACAAATAGGTTTTTATGTTTCTCTTCTGACTTGGCAATGGCTACGTAAAACTCTTTCTCTTTGCCTTTAGGTAGTGCTTCAGCAACCAGTGAAAATCGTTCATGTCCCCTCGCCTCTATCACGGCACCTATTAATAGCCTGTCAATCAGGTATTCATCACTCCCTTGACGAAACAATGCACGCATCTGTTTTATATAGGGATCTTTTTGGTCATTACCTAACAATGTGCCACGTTCTGTGAGTATTTTTAATACTTGCTTGAAATGTATCATTTCTTCTATGGCAAGATCAGCCATCGCTTTCACTAACTTTATTCTATCTGGATAATGTCCAAGCATCGCCATTGCCATGCCTGCTGCTTTCTTTTCCGCCGCAGCGTGATCTTGTAGAAAAGTATCGAAATCAGCTAAGACTGCATCAGTCCAGCTAAATGGAGTGTGATATTTTAGTTCAAACATAACTTCTTTTTAATTTTAAACCTTTAATTACTATTTTTAGATAGTGCTATTGTATAGTGTTGCGTCTTTATCTGACTTTCCATTTCTTGTGGAGTCAATCTTATTTGAGTGTCGGAACCACTTCCATGCTGTGACCTTACCGTTAATGTTAACATGCGGTACTCGGATGTTTTGTCTCGGACAATCCATAAACTGTGCTAGTTTAGTCGTTACATCCGCATCAGTTAGCATCACCTCGATGTTTTCTATCTGATTTGAAGCAACAAAATGACGAACTTTACTTGTATGCTGGTTATAACATGTTAGCCAGTAATCATCATCTTCAAAGTGTTGCTCAAAACTTGGAAAGGTAGTTAGGTAACAACGTTTGATAGTGTCGTTAAACCCTCCTTGCTGAGAGAGTAAATTTGCACGCATTGATGACATTAACCGTCGAATTGAAGGCAGCCATTGCTCAAATTCTCGCGTTAAATGGATAATCTTAGAGCTTGGATATAAGGTATACAGCTTTTCAAAGTCTGCGAATACTGGCGTATCTGCTAAAAAGTTAGCGTCTTTTATAGCCTGTTTTGTATAGGCTGTGTGAGCTGTTTTATATCCTAAATTGAGGGCTGTAATACATAAGCTCGTGGTGCCAGTTCTAGGTAGTCCAGTGACGAGTATTTTCTGTGTGGCCATTATATTAATTAAATAAAATATAGGTATAAATTGGACAGCGATAAGGTAAGGATAACGCCATAGGTAGTGGCCATTGACACTTTGCGTATAGAGAAGTTATTGCGCTGTAGCGCGATAAAATGAGCAACTCGAGAAAAGACAAATGCCGCACCTAAAATGTGAACAAATAAAGCGCTAATATCTTGTAGTTCGAGCAGTAACATCATAATCAGCACAAACGGCGTATACTCAATGAAATTAGCATGAATTCGAATGGCACTACGCAATGTATCAATATCACCATCACCGAGTGAGATCTTATGTTTGTGCCTCAATGAAATGATATTAAAACTCAATTTAATATATAAAAGCGCCAACAGTGCCGCATATAATCCTGTAATCATAAAAAAACCCTCCGATTGGAGGGGTAGTTTATAACTTTACGGTATTGGCCGCTAGCTCTACTTGAGTAGATAAACGGCATAAACTTCAGCATTTAGTGTTATTGAGCCTGTGTTATATGCGTCTTTATACGAGCCTCGATCAGCTTCCATCGCCATAGCTGCTGTGCGAACATATGGTTGGATGGGTGTTTGCATAGGTTGGAACGACACAGAGTAAAGCTTGTCTAACTCGACTTCAAACTCGCCTGCTAATTCTTTGGCTGCTTTTTTGGCGTCTTTTATCGCCGCTTTTTTAAGGCTTTGCAGGTATTTACCTTCATTTTCTACACTAAATTCAGTGTTATTAAACTGATTAATACCACTATCTACAAACTCTTGTAAAAGCTTCGGGTATTTCGCTATGTCTTTGAGTTTTACTGTCAAACTGCGGCTGACCCGAAACCCATCAAACTCTTCTTCATTGGTTTGACGGTTATAACGCGTTTGCCTGTAAATGTTTAATTGGTCTGCGTGAATATCACTTTCCTGAATGTTGAAGTCTTTTGCTATTTCGATAGCTTTTGCCATGATTTTGTCCACATTTTCCTTGGCAGTTGGCAATGACTTGTGATTTTCAGTTATTGCCACACGAACGGTAGCAACGTCAGGCTGTACTTGTATAAAAGAAGTTCCCTTCACATACAGGTGAGGTGAATCAGGCAAGCTGCTTGCCTTTGTAATGCTACTAAAGATCAAAATTAAGGGGAATAAAAGTAAGCGCTTCATATACACGTCTCGTAATGGTTTGGTCAGTAAAGTTTATTAGACCATAACTGTGTTAATCATTGCTGAACGCTAAACGCATTTTCCAGTGACTGGATTATATAAGGTTCCTCTAATTCAAAGAAAAGTCCTTTGTGAGCATCAATTATTTTTGCTTGCATTCTCGGCTCGGATAGAGCCTGTTGAAACAAACGAATTGCTGCTTTACCCTCCTCGCTTCTTGCGCATGCTATGTACCCAAAAATAGTGAAGTCGGCTTCTGTAATTGCATGAAAGCTATATTGATTGAGCGAATGTGCTGACGGGTGCTCAGCTATAAACACTGAACTGTATTCAATTATGCCATCCAACTTCCCTTGGCTTAGCATCGCTCTTAAGCGATAAGCGCTTTGGTTTCCCTCTGCGAACCAAAACGTGTCTTTGTGTTGTGATATTAAGTTATCTATTTTATTACCGTACGAGCGGCCATCGGAAACCCCTATGCGCAGGCCTCTGTCTATAACAGTTGCCAGTGAGACAATGTCAGGTATCTCTTTTTGATTTCGCAGTATAAGTCGGTTGGCAGGAAATGACATCAGTGGTAAGTCTGTAAAAACCGCAACTTGCTCTCGCTCTGCTGTTTTTACTTTATTATAGAGGCAAGCGTTGGGGTTTTGGCTCAGCTCTCTCCACTCCCTTGCTCGACTGGCTGCAATAAATGACATTGTCATTGCATTACCCAAGCTTCTTTCCAATTTGATTAAGAGTTGAGTCGCTAAATCGTTTGGTGCGGTTTGTCTGTCGGGGTCGTAATCGGACACCACTTCTATTTTCAAATCAGCGGAGTACACAAATATACTGAAAATAGCTGCAAACAAGGCGACCAAATAGCGCATGCCATTCCCCTTTCAATAAACAACATGCAGTGATGCATATGCTCCTTGACCGAGTAACTGCATTTAAACGCTTAAGTGCTCCTAGCACCGTTGATTATAGAAGTATGGCGCAACTTTAACCATTGCGCCAAAATAAAGCGTTTAAATACTGCAACGCTTGTAGTTTCTGTATTCAGGCGTCCAATAGTTTTTCTCTAATGCTGCCCAAATGGCATCATCATCCATTTCAAGTGCGACGCCCTCTTCCATCGCCTTTTTCGCAACAGCGAATGCGATACGTTTACTCAACGGTTCAATTTCAGTGAGCGCAGGTAAAAGGCTTCCCTTGCCAGTGTTTGCACGTGGCGATGACTCAGCGAGCATTTCACTTGAAACCATCAGCATGCTGTCTGTAATGCGTGTAGCTTTAGCTGCTAACACACCAAGGCCAATACCTGGGAAGATATAGCTGTTGTTACACTGAGGGATAATAATAGTTTCGTCACCGTGTACCACAGGCTCAAACGGGCTGCCAGTCGCAACGATAGCTTGGCCATCAGTCCACTCAATCACATCTTTTGGATGCGCTTCGACTTGCCTTGACGGATTACTCAATGGGAAGATAATCGGCTGGGCGCAGCCACTGTGCATAGCTCTGATCACTTGCTCAGTAAACAGACCTGCTTGACCTGATACGCCAATCAAGATGTCTGGTTTTGCACAGTGCATAACATCTAGCAAAGAGGCAAACTCTCCGCTGTACGTCCAGTCTTCTAAATTAGCTTTTTGCTGCACAAGGGCTTGTTGGAAGTCTCTTAACCCTTCCATTCCCTCTGTTAATAAGCCAAAACGATCGACCATAAATACTTGGCTTCTCGCTTGCTCATCGGTTATCCCTTCAGAGATCATTTGACTGATAATCTGTTCAGCAATTCCACATCCTGCCGAGCCGGCACCAACGAAGACAACTTTTTGTTCAGAAAGCTTAGCGCCTTTCACGCGACAAGCCGCAAGTAGAGAGCCCACGGTTACTGCTGCTGTACCTTGAATGTCATCATTGAAACTACAGATTTCATCGCGGTAACGTTTTAGTAAAGGCATCGCATTAGGCTGAGCAAAATCTTCAAATTGTAGCAATACATTTGGCCAACGACGCTTTACTGCTTTGATAAATAAGTCAAGAAACTCATCATACTCATCTTGGCTAATACGTGGGTGTCTTGCACCCATGTACATTGGGTCGTTGAGTAGTTTTTCGTTATTTGTACCCACATCTAACATTACCGGTAGTGTATAAGCTGGGCTGATCCCACCACACACTGTGTAAAGCGCTAATTTACCAATCGGGATCCCCATACCACCGATACCTTGGTCGCCCAAGCCTAGAATACGTTCACCGTCAGTAACTACAATGACTTTTACTTTACCTTTCGTTGCGTTTCGTAAAATATCGTCAATCTGATGGCGCTCTTCATAAGAGATAAATAAGCCGCGAGAACTTCGGTAGATGTCAGAGAATTTTTCACACGCATCACCTACTGTAGGCGTGTAAATAATTGGCATCATTTCCTCTAAATGATCACGTACTAGACGGTAGTACAACGTTTCATTGTTATCTTGAATGGCGCGCAGATAAATATGCTTATTAAGGTTATCGCTGAAGCTTGAGTACTGCTGGTAGCAACGCTCAACTTGTTCTTCAATGGTTTCATAGCGAGGAGGAAGAAGACCTGCTAAGTTAAAATTTTCCCGCTCACGTTGAGAAAAAGCACTGCCTTTATTTAGTAGTGGCGTTTCTAGAAGTGTAGGTCCTGAATATGGAATGTAGAGATAATTTGGATCGGTTTGTTTAGTCATATTTACAAGCTTGACACGAATTTTTTAGTCTAAGGGTTTATTATTGTCGAAAAGGATTAAATTACAATGAATTTAGTGCTCATCAGACCAATATTAACGCGCTCCAGAGCGCATCGATGAATCATTTTCTGGAACGCGAAATTATAGCTTAAAAGCACCTATATAACTATGACTTATTCACTACTTTCACCAAGCGCGATGCCTTCTCTTCTTGGATCGGCACCACCTACTAAATGCCCACCTTTAATCTCGATGGCATGCAGTCCTGAGTTTAAGTCACGGATCTGTACCTCGTGTCCCTTTTTTTCAAAAAATTGCACGTGATCTACAAGCTCGGTGCCTTCTTCAAGGGTGGTATATTTATTGCGGTTGGTAATTTTAGGCAAATCAATTGCAGCTTGAGGAGATAAACCCCAATCTAATACACCGACTAAGGTTTGTGCAACGTAGTTGATGATACGGCTTCCGCCAGGAGAACCAACAACGAGTTTTAGTGAGCCATCCTTATTAAACACCATGACCGGTGCCATGGAGCTTCTTGGACGTTTATGGGCTTCAACACGGTTTGCTACCCATTTATCTCCCGATTTAGGAGAGAGTGCAAAGTCAGTTAGTTGATTGTTAAGCAAATAGCCATTGACCATAACAGTTGAGCCAAATGCCATTTCAATCGAGCTAGTCATGGAGATTGCGTTACCGTCAGCATCGACTATTGATACATGGCTTGTAGAAGGTAACTCATAGCTATCATTCATAGCATAAGCCAGCTTCCCAGCAGTTGGATCGCCTACTGGAAAATCATGGTTATCCATCTCACTAATAAGTTTGCTTCTACCTTGTAAATATTGCTCATTGAGTAATTCGTTTGTAGGTACTTTAACAAAGTCAGGATCTGCGACATAAAAGTCCCGATCCGCAAACGCTAGCCTTGAAGCTTGAGTAAACAGGTGAAGCGCTTCAGGGGCATTGGCTTTGTATTTTCCTAATTCGAATGGTTCTAGCAACTTCATCATTTGTAATACAGCAATACCACCGCTACTTGGTGGTGCCATAGAGCACACTTTATAAACTCTATAGCTGGTACAAATTGCCGACCTTGTCTTGCTTTCGTAGTTTGCTAAGTCACTTAACGCTAGTGTGCCAGGTGCAATCTCAGACTTTTGTACCGCTTCAATTAGCTGAGTAGCATTTTGCCCTTCATAAAAAGCTTGAATGCCTTGTGTTGCCAGTTTGAAATATAGATTAGCCAAAGGTTGGTTCTTGAGTAAGGTGCCAGTTTTTAGCGCTTCACCATTAGGGTAGAAATATTCTTTCGCAGGGCTTAGCTTTGTCAAACCTGGATTTAGCCTCTTCTCAAGTAACATATTTAATCGTGGTGATACGATAAAACCATCGCGGGCAAGCTCAATTGCCGGTTTAAAAAGCGTTTGCCAGGGTAGCTTTCCGTACTTGTCATGAGCAGACTTAAAAGCATGTAAGATCCCGGGAACACCGACTGAGCGCCCTCCAACAACGGCTTCTATCCATCTAACGGCGTTTCCTGAGTCGTCAAGGAATAGTTCAGGGCTTGCGCCTTTTGGCGCTGTTTCTCTACCATCAAAAGTAATTAGTTCTTTGCTCTTCTTATCATAGTGCAAGATAAAAGCACCGCCGCCTATCCCCGAGGATTGTGGCTCTACTAAAGTTAACACCAGTTGCGTGGCTATCATGGCATCGACGGCACTACCGCCTTTTGACAACATCAGTTGTCCTGCTTTACTGGCGTATGGATTTGCGGCTACCACCATATACTTTTCAGCAATTCGAGCCTCTTTTGACTGAAAGCCTGTTGCAGCTTCTGGCTCTCTAATTTCGATTGTTTTTTCTTCAGCTAAGGTGTTTGTTGAAAAGCTGAATGCGGCTATCACGCTGAGTGATGCAAGTGTATGTTTCATAATACCCACTTTGCTAGCTACTAATATTTGGCATCATAAAAGCAATTAGGCACAATATGCAAAAAGAATAATGCGAAATTGTATGTTTGAGCTTCCTACCAACAAAGAATATGTCATAGCACCACTGTCTCTGGCGATTTTATCAACAGTATTAATGCTATTCAGTCTTGGCTATTACCTAGATTTTGACCGAACAGCTATTGCCAATGGCGAGGTGTGGCGTGTATTAACAGGGCAATTTACCCACAGCAACTGGTATCATCTGTTACTCAACATATTGGGTATTGTGTTTATATGGTTATTACATGCTGAGTACACAACAATCAAAAAGTATTGGGTCAACGTCGGCCTTTTAGGCGCGTTTACGGGACTTACGATCTGGTTTTTTGCACCAAACATAGTTGTATATACAGGCCTAAGTGGTTTGTTACATGGTTTAATTGTTTGGGGGGCACTTGAAGATATAAAGCGTAAGCTAACCACTGGATACCTGTTGTTGATTGGTGTTTGGGCAAAGGTCTTATGGGAGCAATATGCTGGCGCAAGTGCTGATGTTGCTATGCTTATAGATTCGAGAGTCGCCATTGAAGCGCATCTATTTGGTGCGATTGGAGGCGTACTGTTAGCCATTATTTATTCTACAAAACAAAAAAGCCAGCTTAGGCCAAGCTGATACGGATACGTGTCCCTACTTAATTTCAATTAGACGCTTCAATTAAAAAGGCTCACAGTTTTTGTGAGCCTAAAACTAGCGAATTAAAATTGTCTGAGGCTTAATTTTCCAAAAACGCAAAATTATATAGTTTTAGTAAAATTAAATTTATACCGTACCTCAACAGCTTGATTAACTGTGTGACCAGTCATAATGCTTGAGAGAGTCTCATCAATTGCCACCTTTTAGCTCTGGATTTTAGAGTGACTGAAAATTGAGTTTTTCAGGTTTTCAGTCACACTATCCGAGATTGAAGATTTGGTTTCTGTGTTTTCACTTTCATGATCTAAAATTCAGCCAATACATAGGGATTCTCTTAAGCACCAAGAGCTGATAGCTGAGCTTATACTGAATAATACTTAACAAAATTCACTGCCTTGATATTTATCAATTAACTTTTGGATGAATTGCTTTACTTTCGCGGGTAAAAAGTTTCTAGATATATACAATGCGTGTACTGGAAAACTCGTTAGTTTTACTTCTGGCAATAGCTGTACAACTCTTTCACTGTCCAGCTCTTCTTTAAACGCCCATTTTGGCCCTATATGTATTCCCTTATCATCTAAAACAAGCTGTTTCACAGCACTGACACTGTTTACTGTGAAGTTGCCTTGCATCTCAAATTTGTAGTCCTCAATTGTAACTGGAGTACCATGAAGTGACTTTTTATAAAATATAAAATTGTGCTTTGAAAGGGACTTAATATCGGTAGGAAGGCCATGCTTATGAATATAGCCTTTTGAGGCAACCATAACCCTTGGTACATTACCAATTCTGCGACATATAAGGCTAGAACTAGGTAATTCTCCTATTCTAATTGCTACGTCAATTCCTTGTGATTTCAAATCTTCGAATTGGCTACCTAACAATATTTCAACGGTTAATTCTGGAAACTCGTCTGTCATTTGTTCTAATACAGGAACAACAAATTGGCACCCGAAGTCATGTGGAGCTGCGACTTTTAATGCACCAGAAGGTTGATTAACGGTGCCGCATATTAAATCCTCCAATGATTGTTTCTCATCTAAAAGCTTTT
Organism: Pseudoalteromonas sp. J010; assembly: GCF_003934235.1. Lineage (NCBI taxonomy): Bacteria > Pseudomonadati > Pseudomonadota > Gammaproteobacteria > Alteromonadales > Pseudoalteromonadaceae > Pseudoalteromonas > Pseudoalteromonas sp. J010. Next base: position 17,381 of record NZ_RDBW01000046.1, read on the forward strand.
TTAGTCCAACATAATATTTCTGTCCCGCTTCCGTAGGTACTGAGCGCTTAGTTGAGCGCTCTACCAGTTTGATTCCTAATCGTTTCTCCAGACTTGAAATACTTCTACTGACAGATGATGGTTCTGTATTGAGTTGCTCTGCCGCTTTTTTAAAGCTTCCAGCTTCAACCACCTTTAAATAAATCTGTTCATTCGTTATCTCTTTCATAATTTAGCTTATTGCATTTTTTGCATCTAGTGGATGTATTTTATACGCATTCCCAAAATATGTGCAATAAACCTATATTTAAATCGTCATTACAAACTACGAGGATTTAACCATGACTAATCAATTTGAAGGTAAAGTTGCTTTAATTACAGGTGCAGCACGTAATATGGGACGAGCATTTGCAGAGTCTCTAGCAAAAGCAGGTTGCGATATTGTAATTCATTACAACAGTGACGCATCGGCAAGTGATGCAGAAACAACCGCTGCTTTGGTTGAGCAAGCGGGTCAACGAGCTTTGTTAGTTCAAGGTGAATTGTCACAACCTAGCAATGTACAAAACTTATTTTCCCAAGCTAAAGAAGCATTTGGTCGAATTGACATTGTAATTAACAATGCTGGCAAAGTAATTAAACGCCCATTTACTGAATATACGGAAAATGACTTTGACCAATTGTTTAATGTAAACACCAAAGCTGCATTTTTTGTTATGCAAGAGGCCGCTAAACATATCGAAGACAATGGCAGAATCATCAATATGGGTACATCGTTACTTGGCGCTTTTACTGGTTATTACTCACTTTACGCTGGCTCAAAAGCGCCTTTAGAAGATTTTACTAGAGCGCTAGCAAAAGAAATAGGTTCAAGGGGCGTAACCGTTAATACTGTTTGTCCGGGGCCAATTGACACCGAGTTCTTCCACGGTGAAGAAAATGAGCAATCAGTAGCCTATTTAAGCGCGGCTAGTGTGGCTAACCGTTTAGGTAAAATCGAAGATATAGTGCCCTTTATTAAGTTCATTGCTTCAGAAGACGCGCAATGGACTACTGGACAAACACTGTTCATAAACGGTGGCTTCGTGACCCGTTAATTATTTAAGAGTGGCCGAAAGGCCACTTTCCCGCAGGAGGAAATCACAATGTTTACCGTAAATGACTTTAATCCTCATGGGAATTTTGTATTAGCCGAGCAAGGTAAAGTGCTTTTATGTAAAGTCTTCGGAGGTTGGAATGATGAACAAGCAAAATATTTTGTAGATACTATGAGCTTTGTTATTGCTAATAAGTTTCTGAGTAAGAACCTAAAGTGGGCGCGTATCATGGACATGAGTGAGTGGCAATTATCTACGCCAGAAGCTAATCAAATTATTTCCTCTTTTATACGCTGGGAAGATGAGCATAACTGTCAAATGCGTTGTTTTTGCCATTGCAGGAGCGCTCAAATAAACCTAATCAAACAGAAATATCGGGATAGTCATAACGTTTATCTATTTAAAGATTTAGAGAGTTGCCAAAGAGCTTGCAATCTAAGACTAAACTGAAAAAAACTATTTGTATAAATCAGCCGATTTTTGTTGTTTAGTGCTACTGAAATTTGTAGAGGAAGAAAATGATGCTCTCGTTTAAAAAATTCTTTGTATATAACGCAGTGATAAAAAATTTATTGATAGTAGTCTTAATGTTTGTAGCCTCCTTTGAAAGCTACGCTAAGGAGCTCCGAATGCCAAAAGATATAGTGACCGAGCTAGTAGAAGCTATGGCTGTAAATGATTCGAAACGAATTAAAGCAGTTTTCAGTCAAGAAGCTACACAAGAATACAAACGATGGTGGGCAAGAAAAAAGCAAGGTGATGATTTTAAAAAATGGCTACAATCAGACATTATTGATGTTCATGGACGAGTTCTAAATCCCAAGCTAGAAGTTAATGATAACCAAGTTATTGTTACTGGAACATACGTAAATAATGATAATTACAAGAGTACTGCCAATTTTTTATTTGTAGTAAAAGAAGGTAAAATTGTTAGCTGGACTATACGTTATTAAACAGCGTGAACCAGTCGTTTTTTGATTTTATTTTATTCAAACCAGAAACTTTGTTTCGCTCAGAACAGATTACTGATGTTTCTGAAATATAGTGCACCACATAATTTTTCATGACTTACAATTTGTATAATTCAAATTGTAAGTTGCCTCAATCCCAGATGTTGACTGAATAGGAGCTAATGCGTTCGTATTCTTCATATACTGCTATGTTGCTTTTAAGGGAGTGATGTCTTTGACCTTGCCCTGTTTCTTTGTAACGCTCTTCACATTTGAAACAGAGAATTGAAGTCCCTAAGGGCCTGCTTCTCTGACTTGCCGGCCTGACTTGTTTTTATTATATTCTTTAAATAAATCGGTCTGACGAGCTTCTTCTGGAGTTAGGCCAAATGCCTCACATGTCGTAAACTTACAACAATTTATCTGAATTCCCTTATGTTCTGCTGGAATCCTATTTGGTTTTCTTGGCAAGATTTTTCGCTCATAAAAAAGTGCTACACTGTCCGTATATACAGCAGTATAGCACTCTATTAGCGTTTTCCTAAAATTTAGGGACACATACCCGTATCAGCTTGAGCTTAAGCTGGCTTTTTATTTGCGAGATATTGTACTAATTTAACTTGATACTTGCTCAAGTTGAAGGTGCAAATATGCCGAGAACCGCATTAAATGTTTTTCATTTAGCATAGCTAGATAGCCATCTAACCATATGATTCTCGGCAAAGTTTTCTTGCCTCAATATAACGCTCTTCGTTGAGTAATTGGTATTATAAGTTTTCCTTAAACAGCTTGTATATACGACGGTATTCATCCAACCAACTTGATGGCTGTCTGAAACCATGTGGTTCCACCGGATAAATTGCGGTTTCAAAGTCTTCCTTTTCTAACTCAATCAAACGTTGTACAAGACGCACAACATCTTGGAAAAACACATTATCATCGACCATAGGTGCGTTGATGAGGAGTTTGTTTTTCAACCCTTCAGCATGGTAGATAGGTGAACTGCGCTCGTATGCTATTGGGTCCACATTTGGTCGGTTAAGAATATTTGACGTGTAAGGGTCATTGTAATAAGCCCAATCGGTTACCGGACGCAGTGCAGCACCTGCTTGGAATAAATCAGGCTGAGTGAATAACGCCATAAAGGTCATAAAGCCGCCATATGAGCCGCCGTAAGTTCCCACTGCGCCACGGTCAACGTTTGCATTATCAACCATCCACTCTACACCATCTGCCAAATCTTCAATTTCTGGTTTACCCATATGGCGATAGATAGCAGTTCTCCAATCACGTCCGTAGCCTTTCGAGCCACGATAGTCCATATCCATGACAACATAGCCTTCACTAGCTAGGAGTGAGTGGAACATAAACTCTCTAAAGTAGTTGGACCAACCCATATGCGAGTTTTGCAAGTAGCCCGCACCATGGTTGAAGATAACCGCTTTACGATTTTTACCGGTTTCACCTTCTTGATAGTCGGCAGGGTAATATACTTTTGCATAGACAGGCTCACCTTGATGACTAGAAGGTACAGCCACAATTTTTGGTGCGATTAACTTTTTATTTAAAAATGTGTCTGAAACAGTGTTTGTTAATCGAGATACTGAGGCTTTTGGTGCTGCATCTGCAACGTAAAGCTCAGGTGGCATCATGATTTTAGAGTGTGTAAGTAAAAGCTGTTGTTCATTTGGACTTAGCTGATAATCCGTAAGGCCATCTAAATCTGTGATTTGCTCGTCTTGCCCTGTCTCTAAGTTTACACGATAGATTTCATACAAGCCCGGATGCTCTTTATTCGCCTTATAGTAGATAAACTTGTTATCTGAAGTTAAGGTCGGCTCTGAGACTACAAACTTACCAGCAGTCACTGCCTTTGCTTTGCTATTAAGTGGTTTCAGATATAGTTGGCTGTAACCTGACTGTTCAGAAAGGTAATACAGTGTATTTTGATCATTTAGCCAGTCAAAATCATTGTAGGTATAATTGATCCACGCATTGTCATGAAGACGGTGCTGTGAGATGAATTGCTGCTTATCGAAATCCACCGTGGCGATCCAGCGATCTTTATTATCCCATGCGCCTAACATGACAGCTACCTGTGAGCCATCACTGTTCCACCGGATAGCAGATTGACTCCAACCCCAAGTATCTATCAGGTTAATGTCACGAGGTACCTTTTTGCTGTTATAAGTTCCGCCGTTAGCCTCAGCATTTTCACGTTTAACCTCGGCTAATACGTCCTCATCAAAACCAGGTAATGTGTCGTAACTTAGTGTTACTTGCTCAGCACGGTTTAAATCAATGAAAATGACTTCCGAACTCATTGGCTCTGTATCAGCCACTCGACGGCGTGCTTTAACCGGACCGATATCGCCATTTTGACTCACGTAATTAGGCATAATGTCGGTATCTGCACGACTAGGTTTGTTATCGGTTATGACAGCAATAAGCTTATCTCCTGTCGGAGCTAAGCTTACAGACACTAATGCCTTGCCTTTGCCTAAGTAGAATTGATTGCCTTGAATACTGGCATTATTGGTGTCAATCTCTTGCGCGCGAGCTTCACGGTCTTTACTATTTTTATGCGTTAGTGCCACAAATTGAATAAGCTTGTGCTGTTGCTCAGCAATATAGCCACTGGGCTCTTTCACCCCTTGTGGTTTATCGGCCAAATGTAACTTAACTAGCTCTTTGGTTAGGCCAGTTTTTAAATCCACGGCAAATAACGCATTACCAGCGCGGTAAGCTAAACGATTGTCTGTTAAAAACTGCGGTGCATATTCATAAGCTGATGAGTGAGTAACTTGTGTTAAATCGCCTGACTCTATGTTTTTTACGAATATGTTTCCTTTGAACTCATACGATTGCAATGTTCTATCCGAATTGTAAATCGCATTTTGGGCACCAACCGCGTGTAATTCAGCAAGTGACACCTTTGTACTTTTTTGTTTATTGCTAACTGCAAAAAGATCCCTTAACTCGTTTCCTGCTTGCTTGCGTTTGTAATAAATCGTGTCGCTATCAGCACCCCAGAATGCACTTTCAGGCTGACGTCCTAGCCAGTCAGGATGTGCCATTGCTTGTTTTAAAGTGATCTGCTCACTGCCAAAATCAACAGGAGTCGTTACAACAGGCGAAACGGAATTATTTGTTGCAACATCCTTGGTTTGCTGGCTTACTTCGGTCGTTTGGCAACCTGAAAGAAAAAGGCTTGAGGCTACAGCCACTGAGATAAGAGAGAGTTTTAACATGTGCTTTCTTATAAGTGATTAAATTTGCCTAATTTAAGCAGAAAGCCAGCGGAATATCGAATAATTTAAGATTAAAGACCGCATGGGTGGGACAAAAAAAGGCCAGCATGGGATGCTGGCCAAATACTCTCTGCGCTCACATAGTCGTTGATGGACAACGAGTATGAAGTGAGGCCTATCCACGCCTCATTAAAGTAGACAGTACATTTGAAAAAGAGTTCCAAAAAAACAGCAAAAAAGTAAACTTTTTTAATGCTATCAAAAATTGCATTTTTATCAGGGAGCTAGAGCCACTAGCAAGTTTGTGAGAATCTAAGCGCTGAAGGAGTTAATAATAAAACTTAACTCCTTCTAAATGTGTTAATTTAAGACTAACTGTTGTGCAGTGTCCATCACACCGGGGTAATGCTGCTCTGGTAAAATGTCGGCCAGCTCAGCCAGTACTTCACCTAATTTATGTAAAGAGTCTGCTGAAACATTAATGTGTCCAACTTTGCGTCCTGGTTTTGCAGATTTACCATACCAGTGGCTAGTGACTCCAGGTATTGCGAGTACTTGTGGTGGGATATGCGCTTGTCCTAACACATTTATCATAGCAGTTGGACGCAGTAGATTTGTATCACCGATAGGTAAACCCGCTACAGCACGAATGTGGTTTTCAAACTGACTTACGTGAGCGCCCTGCTGAGTCCAATGACCTGAGTTGTGAACTCTTGGAGCAATTTCATTAACCAGTAGCTGTCCTTCAACATCAAAGAATTCGATAGCTAAAACACCGACATAATTCAGCTCATTGGCGAGCTTGGAAAATGCTTCTTCTGCTTGAGCTTGAATACTCGCCTTTTCTTTACCTGCAAGAGAAAGCGTCAGTACACCATTTGTGTGCTGATTTTCTGTCAGAGGATATATTTTGCAATCGCCCTCTTTTGTTCGAACACCAATAATTGATACTTCGCGATCAAATGGGATCATTTTTTCCGCAACAATAGAGTGAGGCTGCGCTTGTGTACCTGCCTGCAAAAATGCTGACATTTCATCCCAGATTGCATCGATTTCTGCTTCTGACTTTACTCGCCATTGCCCTTTTCCATCGTATCCCGCTTGGCAAGTTTTAACCACCAATGGCATACCAAGTTCATCAATTGCTTCAAAAAAGTGGGATCTATCTGTGATAATTTTAAACGGTGCACATGGTACTTTGGTCTTGTCCAAAAGTGCTTTTTCTTTTTCTCTGTCTCCACCCGTCGCAATGGCTTCAGCACCGGGATAAAACTTACCACTTTGTTGGCACAAAGCCAGTATATCCAGTGGGATATGTTCAAACTCAGCAGTAATCGCATCGGCACTTTCGATTGCTTGTTGAAGTGACTCTGATGTCGTTGTAAAAGTAACGGGGTTTATTACTGTTTTACTACCAACATCGTAAGCAAGCACTTTGATATCTAGATGAGTTGCTGACAGACTCATCATACGAGCCAACTGGCCCGCACCTAAAACAAGAATATTCATGTTACTTCGCAGGGTCTGGGTTAGCTAATACGGTGTCTGTTTGCTCTTTTCTGAACGCTTCTACCTTTGCAAATATTTCAGGCTGTTGACAACCTAAGATTTGAGCTGCTAACAATCCTGCATTTGCAGCACCGGCATCACCAATTGCAAGTGTGCCTACTGCAACACCTTTTGGCATTTGGCAAATAGAAAGTAATGAATCAACACCATTTAGGGTCTTCGATTTTACTGGGACTCCAAGTACCGGTAAGCTAGTGAATGCGGCTGCCATACCAGGCAAATGTGCAGCGCCGCCGGCACCTGCAATAATTACTTTGATCCCACGCTCAGCTGCTGTCGAAGCGTAGTCAGCCAGAAGCTGAGGTGTGCGGTGAGCAGAAACCACCTTTGTTTCATACTCGATACCAAACTTTTCCAACATTTCGGCTGCATGTTGCATTGTAGGCCAATCTGATTTTGAACCCATAATGATGCCAACGGTCATAATAATTCCTCGACTAATTTTGAACGATACAGAGCTAAGGCCCTTCATGCCTTAGCTCGGCGCATTATACCTGAGTTCGCCTTTAATGCGAAGAATCAACTTATTGGAACAATCGGAGGAGTGATTACCAATTCAAAACTTACTTTTTTGCAGTTATTGGACTGCGTAGTAACGTAATTCTATCCGTGTACAGCCTTACGCACTGACTATTCAACATATGGAAACACGAATTTAATGAGTGAAATAAAGTTTGAGCTGTGCCTAACTTCGGACTCTATTTTCATTAGCTTGTACTGTTAATTCTAGACCTTTTGCCCTTTTAAGGTGAGCAAAGAAAGATTTTGGCCCCATAATCAAACACAAAACAGCCAACCCCCCTGGCAACAAAACAAGCTTCAATATTGGTCCTAGTACATAGCTATAAAAGCCAATGAACGGCATAAAAAGTATATAWCCTATGAATAAATGCAACTGCTGCATGGTCGAGACTCCTATCTTTTTTGAGCGTGCTCAATTATAATAATGAGCGCGCTCAAAAAATGCAAATTATATCTGAAATTACTTATAACCGTGCTACAATTGCCTGCAAATAAAATGGTAACCTTATGAAAAAAAGAGAAATTACATATAAGAAGATCCTAGAGTCAGGTTGGCTGCTGTTCCAGCAAAAAGGCTTTGAAGAGACCACTACAAGGCAAATTGCTCAACAGGCAGGTGTTGCCACGGGCACGGTATTTGCGCACTTCCCTACTAAGCTAGAGATTTTAAAAGTAGCGATGTACGAACAGATAGAGCAGCTCATAGCACAAGCCCAAAAATCTGATACTCAACACAGTGCCAGCTTGAAGCTTAGGCATTATGCTAAATACTTATTTGCCTTTTATCTTGATAATCGCGCGTTTAGTAAGGAACTAATAACTGGGATAATCTGGCAGAGCCATTTTTTCTCTGCTCAGTTGGACTTATTTAAGCAGCTACTTTTTAGTGAGCAGGAATATGATGAATTAAAAGCTTCGGTAATGATGGATTGCTACTTTATGACGGTAATTGAAGGATTAAATGATGAGACCTCTTCTGTTGACGATCTTATCTATAGATTATCACAAAAGTTAAAATTAATTAGCCACCAGCATGTATGATGTGTTCCTTTTAAAATATTCATGTAATTTAACTTGTACTTTTGTACAGATGGCCATATAAATGCAGCAAGGGCTGATGTAATAAGCAAGTGCTTGGGAAAAGTTACTTAGTTCCTTACTTTGTCTAATGAGGTCAAAATGAAACGCGTCATCTTATTCTTGATAACTAACTTGGCAGTTATGCTGGTGTTAGGGATCGTGCTATCTATTATAATGTCTGTATTTGGCATATCTAGCCGTAGTTACTCTGGCATTATGATTATCGCCGCCGTATTTGGGTTCGGTGGTTCCTTTATTTCATTGTTTATGTCCAAATGGGTGGCTAAAAAGTCCACTGGCGCAGTTGTTATTGAACAGCCACGTAACGAGACTGAACATTGGCTAGTATCAACTGTAACGCAGCAGGCTAAAAAAGCAGGAATTGCTGTGCCTGAAGTTGCAATTTATGATAGTCCTGAAATGAACGCTTTTGCTACAGGCCCTAGTAAAAATAACAGCCTAGTTGCTGTTAGTACAGGCCTGCTACATAACATGAGTCAAGACCAAGCCGAAGCGGTATTAGCACATGAAGTATCACATGTCGCCAATGGTGATATGGTTACGCTTACGTTGATCCAAGGGGTGGTCAATACCTTTGTTATCTTCTTTGCCAAAGTATTAGCTGGGATTGTAGATAACTTCTTGAATAGTGATGAAGAAGAGTCAGGCGGTAGTTGGACGTATTTTATCTTCGATATGATCTTCCAAATACTGTTCGGAATTTTAGCCTCTGTCGTCGTTGCCTATTTTAGCCGTAAACGCGAATTTGCAGCTGATAAAGGCGCAGCAGACTTAGTTGGTGCACATAAAATGCGTTCAGCTTTAGAGCGTTTAAAGCATAACCACGAATCGCAGCTTGAAGGCTCAATGATGGCTTTTGGCATTGCATCTGGTAAATCAGTGGCTGATTTCTTTGCATCACATCCACCGCTAGATGAGAGAATCAAAGCATTATCGTGATAGAATGTAGATAGATTACAGGGCAGCGCTTAGCTGCCCTTTTTTATAGCGAAATACGATATAACCCGTCACTTACACAGCAAAACCCTAATCGTGATAATAAGTTAAGCGAGCGATGATTTTTAGGAGATACCCTTGCTAACACTGTAGAACAAGCAAAAGGTAGTTGTTTTGCTTGTTTAAATAGGTGACTGAGCGCTTCAAACATCAACCCACTCCCCCAATACTCAGGTGAAAGTTCGTAGCCTACATAAATGCCATCAGGCTCTTCATGTTCTAGATAAAAGCCAACACACCCAATGATCGTGTTGCTCTTTTTGCAAATAAGGCAAAAACGTCCTCCAATTCGTTCATACAATCGCTCAATATCCATCTGGATCATACACTTTAAATCTACTTCCGTGAGATTATCACCATAATCATTAAAGGCTTTGACTTGTGGTAAATTGAGTAACGGAAGTAATTGACTACAATCTCTATGACGAATTGGTCTAATAACCAGTCTATTGGTTACGAATTCCATTTAAGGCCTACACAAATAAGTGATTGATGCAATAGTAGCACTATTGGTAACGATTGGATCTTTCAATTTTATGATTTATTGGAATGTTTTATAATATCCATTTTTGGGAATAGTATAAATGAGCGAAGAATTCAAAGTCATCCCACCTACAACAAAAGTTTATTGCCCAGAGCGAGGCGAAGGCTGGACATTAACAGGCATTACAGGAATAGATGAAAACGCGTCAGTGATGTTTTCTGGGGTGCGTTACACTATCTCAGCAAAAGAAATCATAGGTTCTTTATTGCCCAATTATGAAGCAAAACACAAAGCCGAGTAAATACACTTTGATAGCGGCTAAAATAAGCCGCTATCAAGATCACTTAGCTATACCGAAGACGGCAAATTAAACAACGATAGCAGCGAAGCACGCAGTTGTAGTTTTGGCGTCCCATCACTGTATGGTGCAGTTGCAAGTAACGGACAATCTAAACGCTGTTTAAGGCTATCAAGGTTTTCTTCAAACACAGCCATATTAGGATCCACTTGATTGGCAATCCAACCCACCAAATTAAGCCCTTTTTGTTTTATCGACTCCGCGGTTAAAAACGCGTGGTTTAAACATCCAAGCTTCATACCTACCACCAAAATGACCGGAAGCTGTGCTCGCGCAACCCAATCATATAGATATTCTGTGTCATTGATAGGTAGCGCCCAGCCACCTGCGCCTTCACACAATATATATTCAGCCCCTAATTGGTTTAGATCTTCATATCGAGCTTGTAATTTATCAACGGTGATCTCAACATTCGCCTGCTTTGCCGCAATGTGAGGAGCAATAGGCGGAGCAAAACAAAACGGATTCACTTGTTCGTAGGTACCATGTACAGTCGCCGCTTCCATTAGACTGATAGCATCAACATTAACTAACTCACCAAACGCCTCTTCTGCATCAGCTGCAATGGGTTTAAAACCGATAGCTTGCTTAGTATGCTTTGCTAATAGCCTTAACAACAAGGTAGAGATGTAGGTCTTACCTACTTCGGTATCTGTTCCGGTTATAAAATATGCGTGTTTCATTTTTGTAGTTCCAAAAAGCCCACTTGATAACTTACATCAAAACCGCAGCCACTTTGCGGATAATGTGCTAATAAACGCCTAAACGCCGTCTTACCCAATAGTCCTTGGCGCTTTGTTGGCGCTTTAACGTCATTGGCACCGATTTTTTTAACTGAGCGCAACGCCTTGAGCGCAGAATCATATCTATCGATTAAGGTTTCTTCTTGTGTCCAAACTACCTTAAACCCTGCTTTTTCAGCAAATTTGCTAAGCTGCGTTAAAGTATGGAACGTATTGACATGACTACACTCATCAATTGCTTGCCAAGCAGTGTTGATTTCGGCTAATGAGCCAGTTAATACCGAGCTAAGTATCACACGACCCTGATTTTTTAATACTCTATAAAGCTCTTGAAATAGCATTTCAGGTGAATTGGACCATTGAATAGCAAAGTTACTAAACACTAAATCGATGCAGTTTGCTTGCAGCGCTAATTTGTCCATATCGCAGCAAACACTCGCGCTCAAATTTACTTGGCTTGCGAGCATTGTATGGCTTAGATCTGCACCTAGATATTGGGTGGTATACCCTTTGAGTCTGTGGTAGTTTTCATGAGGCCCACACCCCAAATCAAGCAAACAAGGAAACATACGCACTACCCCCGGCTCGCTATTGTTCTGAGCTAAACGAGAGAACAATATGTTTGCGGCTTGCTTTTGTACATTGGCGTGTTGTGAGTACGTTTTCGCGGCTTTAGAAAAACACTTAGCAGTTTGTGTTACTTCTGCTTTACTCATGACACCTCCACTAGAGCAGAAACTAAATATTCAATATCTTGAGTGCTGTGTTCTGCCGTGATTGTTATACGTAAACGCGCTGTATTGTGAGGTACGGTCGGCGGCCTTATCGCCCCCACCCAAATTCCTTTTTGCTTGAGCTTATTTTGTGCTGCTATCACATTTTCGCTCGTGCCGAATACCAGTGGCTGGATGGCTGTGTCGCTTGGAATAGGTGATAGGTTAGTGCCACTAATTAATTTTTTAAAATACGCAATGTTCCTCGACAATTTGTCCCTAGACTCTGTAGCCAACAATAATCGATTAAGCTGATGTAAAGCCACACTTGCCATAATTGGTGATAATGCCGTGGTATAAACAAACTCACGGTTAAATTGCACCAAATATTCGATAACCTGTCGACTGGCTAATACTGCAGCCCCTTGGCAGCCCATTGCTTTACCAAACGTTACCACTAGTATTTCTGGTTTAACACCTGTATCTACTGTTCCTAGGCCATTTTCACCAATCACCCCGAAGGCGTGGGCATCATCAACCATTAGCCATGAAGAATGGGATTGCGCGAGTTTACTTATTTCAACAATAGGAGCGGTATCTCCATCCATAGAAAATACGCCTTCCGTAACAATCAATTTGTTGTTAGCTTTTGTTTTTTCCAGTCTCGACCTTAAGTGGTTCAGATCATTATGGTTAAACCGCACGAACTTAGCATTTCCGGCTAATCCACCATCTATTAAGCTGGCATGATTTAATTTATCTTGAAACACCGCTGCACTAAATTGCTTTTCCCCGGAGGTGAATAATGCTTTGAGTGTGCTGGTATTCGCAGCAAAACCACTTGGAAATAACAGCGCAGCTTCATAGCCAAGTGCGTCACACAGTTGACGTTCAAGCTGTTGATGTACGCTCAAATACCCTGTTACCAATGCCGAGCTTCTGCTTCCAGCCTCTATAGAGACCAGCTGAGTAGCATCTAGTTTAGTCGCAAGGCCGAGATAATCATTGCTCGCAAAGTTAAGGTATTGCTCACCGGCAACAGTAATTCGACTTGCACACGCATGCTCTACTAACACGCGCTGCCTAAACAGCCCTTCAGCGCGACGCGTTGCAAGGGCTTGCGTTATATATGAAAATGACATCAATTAGTTTGCTTCGTAGAACAACTCTGACGTCGCTTTATCGGCAATAGCTGAACTTAACGATGCTTCATAAGCTTCATCTGAATAGTCTTCGCGCGTCTCAGGGTTCATGCCCAACTTTTTGATCAGATTCATATCTGCATCTGCTTCTGGGTTTTCTGTGGTCAGTAGCTTATCGCCGTAGAATATAGAGTTTGCACCGGCAAAGAAACACATAGACTGCATTTGTTCATTCATTGCAGTTCTACCTGCAGATAAACGCACATAACTATGTGGCATCATAATACGCGCGACGGCAATCGTACGAATAAACTCAAAATGATCTAAGTCATCAACATTTTCAAGTGGCGTGCCCTTAACCTTAACAAGCATATTAATCGGTACGCTTTCAGGTTGCTTTGGTAAGTTTGCAAGTTGAATCAACAGACCATAACGATCAGATGCCTGCTCTCCCATTCCAACGATACCACCAGAGCATACCTTCATGCCTGCGTCTCTAACATGATCAAGCGTATCCAAGCGGTCTTGATATGTTCTTGTGGTAATAATTTGTTCGTAATACTCAGGAGAGGTATCCAAATTATGGTTGTAATAATCAAGGCCCGCCTCTCGTAGCGTATGTGCTTTTTGATTATCAAGCTTACCCAAGGTCATACAGGTTTCTAGGCCAAGCTCTTTAACTTCTTTGACCATTTTGGCGATGTAAGGCATATCTCTGTCTTTTGGATCGGACCACGCTGCCCCCATACAAAAGCGCGTCGCCCCTTTTTCTTTCGCCAGCTTTGCTTGAGTTACAACCTTCTCCACTTCCATCAAGCGCTCACGCTCTAGATCTGTTTTATAGTGGCCTGACTGCGGACAGTATTTACAATCTTCAGGGCAAGCTCCCGTTTTGATAGACAGCAAAGTTGAGATCTGTACTTCATTGGGGTTGAAATTTTTGCGGTGAATGCTTGCAGCATAAAAAAGTAAGTCATTAAAAGGCATAGTGAACAGCGTTTTTACTTCTTCATGTGTCCAATCGTGTCTTAGCGCGCCTAATTCCATATTTTCATTCTCTTTTTATTCTTGCCTAAATTTAGCGCACGGATACCGTGTGGTGGTTAAATTTAGAGCATTCAAACTGACGGTGATTGGCTTAGTCTACTTCTTAGCTTAGTATTGTCAACGTTGCACGCGCCCACAAGGTTTACAAATGAATAATAAACAAACAATTGATATTGAATTTGATCGCCAGCACATTTGGCATCCCTACACCTCAATGATTGACCCTTTGCCAGTCTATCCAGCCAAAAGAACGTTTGAAAACAAAATTGAGCTTGAATCTGGTGAAATACTCATTGATGGTATGGCCTCTTGGTGGAGCGCTGTACATGGCTATGGACACCCAGAAATAATCACGGCAATAAAAAGCCAAGCTGACACCATGAGTCATGTCATGTTTGGTGGTCTAACCCACCAGCCTGCCGTTGACTTATGCAAATTACTTATAGAGCTAACCCCTGCACCACTTAATCGAGTTTTTCTCGCCGACGGCGGCTCTGTGAGTGTGGAAGTATCAATCAAAATGGCTATTCAATATTGGCTGAGCAAAGGCAAAAAAAATAAGACCCAAATTATGACGGCCAAAAAGGGCTATCACGGTGACACATTCGCAGCCATGAGTGTGTGTGATCCTGTCAACTCCATGCACGCGATGTACCAAGGCTTTTTACCTGAGCAAGTGTTCGTCGACGCTCCTAGTAGCAAATTTGAAGGCACTCAATGTCAAGAAGAGCTCACCCAGCTGGAAGCCGCTTTTGCAACCCACCATGAAAATGTGGCGGCGTTTATTATCGAACCCATTGTGCAAAATGCAGGAGGTATGAACTTTTATCATCCTGATTACCTAAAAGCGCTTAGGAAGCTATGTGATAAATATGAAGTACTGCTGATTTTAGATGAAATAGCCACCGGGTTTGGCCGTACTGGTAAAATGTTCGCTTGTGAACACGCCGATATTTCACCTGACATCATGTGTGTAGGAAAAGCACTCACCGGTGGTAATATGACACTAGCCGCGACTTTGGCAACAGAGGAGGTGGCATTGGGTATTAGCCAAGGTGAAGCTAAAGTGTTAATGCACGGCCCGACTTTTATGGGCAACCCACTTGCCTGCGCTGCTGCCGTAGCCAGCTTAACGCTCCTAAAGCGTAAAGAGTGCGACGCCAATATTAAACGAGTATCTCAAGCGCTGGAGGCACTCAAGCATTGTGAAAATCTACGTGCAGTAAAAGCAGTCAGAGTGCTTGGTGCAATCGGTGTTGTTGAGGTAGATAGAGTGGTCGATGTTGCCAAAATTCAAAAGTTTTTTATCCAAAAAGGCGTATGGATAAGGCCGTTTGGCAGACTTATTTATATCATGCCTGCATATATTTCATCCGATAAAGACATTCTAACATTAGCTGATGCCATTTATGCAGCAATTGCAGATGAGCATTTTTAATTAGTATATTTTATAGGAATTAGGTCTAACTAATGACCTAATTCTTACAAAACTGCTCCAAAGAAATTACCCCAAAGCAGTAAAGTTGCATTTTTTCGAACTTTCCGACATTTGTACCTGAAATGATAATGGCAGCATGTTACCATGCTCGTTTTTATAATTTGCAAGTGAGAAAGAGATAAACTAAATATGCAGCAAACCGTCAAATTGCAGCCAGCTGAAGCTTACCAGCCACCTCGTTTTACCGTTTATCAGCACCGCCAAATCGATAAGATTGAGCAGCTAGATAAACTGCCAGAGCACCTGCGCTTTCAAATGAAAGTCGTTGCCAACGTATTTCCTTTTCGCGTTAATAATTTTGTAATTGAAGAGCTTATCGACTGGGACAAAGTGCCTAACGATCCTGTGTTTCAATTAACTTTTCCACAGCGTGGTATGTTGGATGACGAGTCTTACGATAAAATGGCTGCGCTGTTGAGTAAAGAACATACCCCAGAAGAGGTATTTAACCTTGCGACTGAAATTCGCCAAAAGTTAAATCCACACCCTGCTGGGCAAATGGAAAAAAACGTCCCTGAATATGAAGGTGAGCGTGTAGACGGGATCCAGCATAAATATAAAGAAACCGTTTTATTCTTCCCATCTCAAGGTCAATACTGCCATTCATATTGTACATTTTGCTTCCGCTGGGCTCAGTTTGTCGGCAAAGCAACGAGATTCAATAATAATGATGCCGAGCTACTTCATAATTACTTAGCACAGCACACCGAAGTGACGGATCTCTTGATGACTGGTGGCGACCCTATGGTTATGCGCACTGTTAAACTACGAAAATATCTAGAGGCATTGAAAGAGCCAAGGTTTGATCACATTCGTACTATCCGTATCGGTACGAAGTCCCTCACCTTCTGGCCATTTAGATACGTAACTGATCCGGACGCACAAGATTTGCTAAAATTACTAAAAGAACTTGTTGACGCTGGTAAACACGTATCAATTATGGCGCATGTTAATCACAAGCAAGAACTTCGTACAGAAGTCACCCGCGAAGCAATCAAGCTCATACGTAAGACTGGTGCTCAGATAAGAACACAGGCGCCTCTTTTAAATAATATAAACGTAGATGCAGATATGTGGGCCGAAATGTGGAAAGAGCAAACTCAGCTTGGCATGATCCCATACTACATGTTTATCGAGCGTGATACAGGAGCCAAGCGCTACTTTGAAATTCCACTACATAAAACGTGGGAAACCTTCCGTGAAGCTTACAAACAGGTCTCTGGAGTCAGTCGTACAGTGAGAGGCCCTTCAATGAGTGCAGGCCCTGGTAAAGTTGAAGTGTCAGGTGTGACTGAGATAGCCGGTGAAAAGGTATTTGTGCTGCGCTTTATTCAAGCACGAAACCCTGACTGGGTGCAGCGCCCATTCTTTGCCAAATTTGATGAAAATGCTCACTGGCTAGATGACTTAAAGCCAGCATTTGGAGAAGAAAAATTCTTCTGGCAAGACGAATACGACGCCATGTAAATGTAAAAACATCAAAAAAGCCAGCAAATTGCTGGCTTTTATTTGGCGCATTTAAATACCCTTGCGCTTGGATACAAAATGAGTTCACTCATCGCCTTTAAAATCACATTAAAGTATTTCCTTATCTAGCCAGATAGTTTTGCAAATAACTGGCTGCTAAAAGCATTAATTTGATGCTCAACACCGAACTTGCCTTCTATCGTCACATTGTATTGTACAGCAATTTTTTCAACGCCTTCCGACTCAAGAATTACCTTATAAACCTTGTGAGTTAACAACTTTTAATCTTTCGAAGTTTTACAAAGTTCCAATTTTTATTCTTTGGAAATAACGTCCTGATTGATGCGTTTGTCAGCTTGTGTTGCTCGAATAAAATCAAGATCACTAGTGATAACTCCAATACCCGATGCAAGAACGTCATTGTATGGTTGAGTGATCGGTTCATGTCGATACCAAAGGTAAACATCCGAACCATAGCTCTGAAGTCTTGATGCTAGGCGTTCAGGATAGCCCCAGAAATACTTTGTCATCGAGGGAGGTATAAAAAGAACAGTGTTCCTACAGGACTCTGGAACTAACCCTGCCCATCCCACTAAAAGATAACCTATTCCGCAATTCTTGACACTATCAACGCTTGCTAACCGCAAAGATGGATCCTTATTTCGAAACCACTCCATACCTTTTGAAGAGGTGATTACAATATGGTTAGGTATTTTTCCTGATAGATACTCATATAGAGTTTCGAATGAACGTATGTCGTTATTCTTTAGGTTTAACCAAAACTCATACTTTGGATATCGTTTATAAAACGCCTCTAACTTGGAAATCTCAAAACCTTTCCCTCTAAATGGGAAGGTCGCACCATCGTCAAACGTGTATCCATATCCTGCATCAATACTTTTCAACTGCTCAAATGATGTTTTATGTACCGGCCCAGAGCCGTTTGTAGCACAATCTAATGTCCAGTCATGAAAAACTACCAGTTGATCATCACTAGTTTTGTGCACATTTAGATGAATTACCTTAGCTCCGGCTGCGATGGAAGAAGCCACAGCTTCTAATGTGTTCTCAACTGAATTGGCCCTTGATGCTTTTATAGAAAGGGAGGTACAGCCAGTTTTATTTAATTTTTCATAGTTAACTGCGCTTCCACCGCCTCGATAGGCTACAATCTCGCCATGTCGCCGTAGGTCAGGAACGAATATATAAGCATTAATAACCCCTAGAGTAATTATGCAAGTAAGAGGAATCAAAAATATCTTAACTATTTTTATAAACATTTATTATCTGAATCCTTGATAAATAGTCGATGAAAGCTAAGGCTCAATTAATAGGGTTAAAAATAGTGGGCTAAAATTTGTAAGGCACGAACAAAGCCAACTGTTATTTGTCCGCGTTTACAACTTTGTTAGATGACACTAATTCAGTAATTATTGGAGGCTCATGAGCTAGGATTGATACGCACTCATTCAAACCAATAATTAGATACTCCCGTGCTTCACAAAGCTTGCCTGTCACGAAATGAGCTCGCGTTTTTTCTAGAGAGTTCCAACCACCTTCAATTACTTCAAAACACCAACCTTTAGTCAAATCACATTCGGACCAAAACTCACCCAAGTCACCTTCATCAAGAACCCTAAAGCCCCATGATGCATCAAAATTGGCTTTTATTTTCCAACTCTTTGACTCAACGGTAATATCTAAACCGTTATTAGATAGTTTAACTTCATCAACTATCGTACTGCGATCTGATTTATATGGTGATTCAATTAATAGCACCTTAGGTTCGAATATCATCATAGTCTTCTAACGCTATGCTAAGGGGCAATTAACTGTTGGCTTTACTTGCGCGAAGCGCCGAGCCAACTGTTAACTGTCCCAGTGAGTTTACGAACGAACTTGCGCAACTTGTTAGCTACATTTTGCATATTTCGTCATAACTATATAGCCCCATAAAAATATTTGATGGTCCAGACCATTTTATAGGTTCTTGTATTGTATTACCGTTTTCATCTTTTGATTCAATAGACGCCTTACATCTTGCTGAAGGATTAGGGTGGCCTTTTATTTTTAAAGCGTAGCTCTTCGACTCATTAACCTCGAATGAGATATTTTGAGGGCAAGTTGTTTGTCCATTTGAATCATTAATAGTTGCGAATAATTTTGTGTATTCTTCACCGGTTGGCAAGTCTATTGTTTTAACCGGTGTTTTTCTATCAATACGAACAGTAAACATGTATGCATCTTTGTTACCGTGTAATCCATCAAAAGGACAACCTTTATCCCCTTTGTAAAAATCTACTTCAACAGAGTTTGTAAAATTTTTAAATGCAAAAAAGGACTTTTCTTCTAATAATTCTGGCGACTCAATCGTTAATTTAACTTTGTTTGAACCTGAAATCACTGGTGGCTCTTTGTGATGACTTGTCGATTGACAACCTGCTAATAACAGCAATATTGAGATACTTAAAACTCTCATAATACTCCTTGATATGGTATGTAGCTAACGCTTGCCTAGCAGGCTAAACTTAGCGACGAAGGAGCGCAAGCCTGCTGTTTTGCGTCCTTTGGTTTAGGCACTTGTTATATTGCCTTGTGCCAAGCTCTTAAGTTCTGTAACTCAACAAGAGCTTGTCGTTTATCGACTAAATACCAGCCATATGATAAGCCTAAAATCATATTATATTGAGTTTTAACTTCAACATCAGAAGCTGATTTCTCAATTACAGGCTGATAAACAAAAAAGTAATCTTTGCCAGCTTCAAAATCATAATTAAAATTCAAATTTGAAATTTTGATTGGAGCATTAGGAGTGAAAGATACTTGTTTGTTACCAGGAGCAATACTTACTTTGGCATAACCTGGGTAACCAATACACTCTTTATATTTACCATCAATTCCAACAAGTAAACATGAGTTAACCCCAGGCATATCAAATTGGTAAAAGTACAGGTTGGCTTTGTCATTAGACTGACCTGCAGAGTAATTAAATACTGGACCTTTTGGTACTACCTCAGTACTCATGCAACCTTGTAAAACAAGGGCTAAAAGTGCAATAACGATTCTCAAAGCTAAAGTTTCCTTATGGCAATATAACGCCTCAGTTAAAAGGCAAAATTTGGTTGGCTATAATGTGAAGCGGAGCGAAACCAGCCAACTGAATTTTGTCCGCTTTTAAACTGTTTGTTAGCAGTACTTACCAGGCTTTCCACCAACGCAGCAAATCGCTGACGCTGACAAATCGCTGACACCCACCTCTAATTTGCACCTTCCTATGATACCGCCTAAGCTTTAATTCTGCACTCAATGGATTGAGGAAACCAAACGATGGCGACTGCCCGTAAAAGACAAATCAGTTTAACCGATACCAAATATTATCACTGTATTTCCCGTTGCGTCAGGCGCGCATTTCTCTGTGGCGAAGATAAATTTACTGGTAAATCATATGAACACCGCCGGGATTGGGTTGAAGAAAAGCTATTGATGTTGGCTTCCATATTTTGTATTGATGTTTGTGCTTATGCCGTGATGAGCAATCATACCCACATTGTTTTATATGTTGATGACAACAAGGCGAAACGTCTGTCCGATGAAGCGATAGTGATACGATGGCACAAGTTGTTTAAAGGTAATTGGGTCACCCGTAAGCTTGCTGAAGGTGAGTCAATCAATGAGTCGGAGCAGTTGATACTAGATGAACTGGTTGATAAATACAGGGAAAGACTTGCCGATATTAGCTGGTTTATGCGAGTACTTAACGAAGACATCGCCCGCCGAGCAAATAGAGAAGATAATTGTACAGGCCGTTTTTGGGAAGGACGGTTTAAATCCCAAGCATTACTGGATGAAGCAGCGCTGGCTGCTTGTCTCGCATACGTAGACTTAAACCCCATT
>NZ_RDBW01000047.1:0-37438 GCF_003934235.1 Pseudoalteromonas sp. J010
ACCCGAGCTTCGGGGTAGTCTGGTGAAACAGGGACATAGGCACCACCGGCTTTGAGCACAGCCAACATAGCAATGAGCATCTCGCTGCTGCGAGAAAAGTAAAGCGCGATAGGGGTATCGGCAGGCAATAGGCCAGCTTGGGCTTTGGGGTGCTGAGCAATGATGTGGTTGGCAAGGGCATTGGCTTTACCGTTTAGCTCGGCATAAGACAGCGCGTCACCGCTGCTGGTTAATATGGCTGTGTGTTCAGGGTGACTCGCGGCGTGCTGCTCCACGATGCTTGCCAGATCTGTATCGCTGGTAAATAACTCGGCGTTGTCGTGCCATTGACTGAGC
The DNA here is from genome assembly GCF_003934235.1 of Pseudoalteromonas sp. J010. Taxonomy (NCBI): domain Bacteria; kingdom Pseudomonadati; phylum Pseudomonadota; class Gammaproteobacteria; order Alteromonadales; family Pseudoalteromonadaceae; genus Pseudoalteromonas; species Pseudoalteromonas sp. J010. The sequence goes on from NZ_RDBW01000047.1 coordinate 337, forward strand.
GTTGCCTGCATTTGCTTATTGACCAAGCTAATGCTTTGATGGCGTTGTGTTAGTCGTTCCCCCAGCTGAATCAAAATGGCTTGCACTTGGTCAAGGATCCATTCTGCCCGCGCTGCGCTTAACCACTGAGCGTTGTAGTGCATTACAAAGTCTAAGCGGTCTGACTCGCTTTGAGCCACCACAGAAAGTGGATAGTCACCTTTTTCTATTGATTCTCTGAACTTCCAGCTGCCAGTATTTTCTGGAGTCGGGTAGTTTTCAAATACAAAGAGGGTATGGAACAAGCGCTGACCATCACGCTGTAATTTCGACAAGCTCATGTCGCTGTGGCTATTGAGTGCAGCCACGCCTTTTTGAATCGCTTTGAGGATGTCATTGCAACTTGCTTCTGCTTGCCAATTCACCACTAAAGGTAAGGTGTTGATGAATAAACCGACTGCTTGTTCAATCCCATTGRCTGGAATTTCACGGCCAGATACGGTGCTGCCAACAATCGTTTGGTTATCACCAGAATAGGTCTGCAGTAACTTATGCCAAGCAAATTGCAGTGCCACGTTGAGGGTGACGCCAGCTTGCTGACAAGTATGTTGTAGTGACCTAAATGCCTCCCCTTGAAGGCTGAACTGTACCGATTGCACTTGCTCAACAATTCGACTTTGCGACAAGTCATACTGGCCACCAAGCAACAAGTTTATATCGTTTGCGGTATTAAAGTCAGCTTGTTGCTGCTGCCAGTAGGCCTGCGTTTTCTTTGCATTTTTAAGATAATAAGCTTGCGCTTCTAAATAAGTTTGCTGCGTTTGCACCTCAGGTGTATCCCCAGCACAAAGTTGACGATAATATCCCGCAACCGCTTGCAGCATTAACGGTCCACTCCAGCCGTCATTAATGGCATGGTGCTCGGTTTTGATAAGCGTATAGAGGTTTTCACCACGCTTAAATAAGCTGAAGCGAATAAGCCCTGGTTGGCTTAGATCAAACGGTATTTGTCTGTCTGCGGCTTGCGCCTCTTGAATAGCTTGTTGTTGGCTGTGCTCGTCAAGGGATGACAGATCTGTGATGGTAAAATGACTGTCGTCAATACTGGCATCGCGACACACCACTTGAAGTAGGCACTCTTGCCAATCAAAAGCGGTGCGAAGAATTGGAAAGCGAACCGACGCTAAACGCCAAGCATGAATAAAATGCTCAATCTCTAGTGCTTGCTCGATATCCATGACGAGTTGCACCCGATAGGCATCATCCGTTGGGAAATTTACGGCATGATAGATAAAACCTTGCTGTAAACTATTAGCAGGGTAAAGCGCTTCAATATTATAGCGCTTGCTCAGCGCTTGATAATGGTCATAAGACAAATCATTTAACCCCAAGTCGCTTGGGGTTTGCTGCGGCGCTTGCGCGGCTAGTTCACAGCCTGCATTGATGACTTGGCGAAGCGCCATTTCAAAGTGCTCAACAAATGCCAAAGACTGCGATGGGGTTAACCTTGAAACTACATCAAAGTGAAGCGCAGTACCACGAACAGCACCATTGATGTTGAGTAGTAGTGTGTTATCAGCCTGAGCATTCGCCTTAGTCATCACATAACCTGCATGAGTATCATCGAGCTGCCAGTCTTGGTTTTGCTGCTGCTGATTCAATTGACCTAAGTAGTTAAAGCTCACCTGAGAGCGGATTGCACTGACTTTATCTGCTTGTACAAAAGCGCCATAACCTACGCCTTTATCTGGAATGTGGCGCAGCATTTCTTTGGTGTTTGCGATGGTTGTAGTAACGTCGTTGTGGTGTTCAAGGCGCACCGGATACATACTGGTAAACCAGCCTAGGGTTTGTGACACATCCAAGCCGGGGTCGATATTTTCTCGGCCATGGCCCTCAAGTTGAATGTGGTTGATGCTACTTTCAAACGTGCTGTACAGGGCAATATTGAGTGCAGCCAGCAGCAAGTCGTTTATCTCAGTGTTTAAACCCAGATTGGCCTCTCGTAGCAGCTTAGCGGTTGTTTCTTGTTCTAATATGATGCTGTGCTGTGAGTGTGCTGAGTAAGTAGGTTGGCTGGTAAATCCTTGTTGTACTTGTTGCCAGTAATACGCCTGCTCTGGGTGAGTTGCAGGGTAGGCGGCAATGGCATCTACCCATTGACGGTAGCTGGTGAGCTTGTCTGTTAGTGCTTTGCCACTCAATAAGGTTTGTAAGTCTTGGCTCAGCACACGCCACGATACGACATCAATAATGACGTGATGGAAGGCAAAAAACACCTGATTGCCCTGTGCTGTTTTTACTAACGCAGCTTGCCACAATGGTCCATTAAATAAATCAAAGTGGCTTTGCAGTTTGGTCAGCTCGTCAAACAATACACTGTTACTTAGCTCGGTTGCATCAAGTAATGGCACTTCAAACTCAATTGCCTCCTGGTACGCTTGTTTTATCCCGCTGGATGTCTGAACAAAGTGGCAGCGTAGCATGTCATGATGTGCGCTCAGCGCTTGAATGGCTTGTGTCAGTGCATGATGTTCAATGTGCTTCGGCAAGTTAAGAGTAAATGCTTGGTTCCAATGATTTGGATCTGGTAGCGCCAAATCAAAAAACCACTGTTGGATTGGCAGTAGTGCAAACTCGCCACTTAACGCGCCTTGCTCTGTACGTAGCTCAATGCTGTCGTGACTAACATGCTGAATGAGATAAGCTTGCGCTGCGATATTTGGGGCATCAATGATGTCTTTAACCTGGAGGTTAAAACCAGCTTTACGCAGCGCAGACACAAGTTGAATACTGACAATAGAGTCGCCACCGACTCTAAAGAAGTCATCGTTGACACCCACCTGTTCTAATCCCAGTACTGACTGCCAAATACTGCATAGTTGCTTTTCTAATTCGCTGCTGGGTGCTTGATAATTGTCCTCATCCACCACGGTGGGAGTGGGCAGTTTTTTGTGATCAAGCTTACCATTGTTATTAACCGGTAATGCCGACATGATTTCAAAGTAGCTTGGGATCATATAGCTTGGTAAAACCTGAGCCAGCTCCTGCTTTACGGCAGTTAAGTCTAGTTCGCCGTTCTCTGGCACGATATAAGCGGCAAGCTGCYTGTTGCCAGCTTGCTCGAATACCACCACGGCGGCGACTTTCACTTGCGCCAATTCATTCAGTTGTGCTTCTATTTCAGAAAGCTCAATTCTAAACCCGCGGATCTTCACTTGGTGATCGTTACGGCCTAAAAACTCTAACGCCCCTGATTCAGACCAACGTGCTAAATCCCCTGTTTTATAAAGTTTATCCAGCCCAAGTTGTTTGGCCTTTTCGCTTGCAAATGGATTATCGATAAAGCGCGACGCCGTCATCTCTGGTTTATTCAGATAACCGCACGCAAGTCCGGCACCTGCGATAAATATCTCGCCTGTCGCTCCATGAGGTACGGGTTTTTGGTATTTGTCTAACAACAGTACTTGGCGATGATTGATGGCTTGACCAATGGGGACTGGACCGTCAATCTCGGCACACGGATAAAACGTAGTAAATGTGGTGCTTTCAGTTGGCCCATAACCATTAACAATCAGCTCTGGTCGAGCGCTTCTGGCAAGAATACTCTTCACTATGCTTGGGGTGATAGCTTCACCGCCTGTGATAACGCAGCGCAAATGGTCATAGATAGTTGGCTGTTGTAAATACAGTGAATCAAATAATGTTCGCGTTAACCAAAGCACACTTACGCTGTGCTGTTTGATTAATCTCGATAGGCTGTCAGGCTCAGCACCTTGTTGTGCACTTGCTACGACCAATTTGCAGCCGTTTATCAGCGGTGTCCAGATTTCAAACGTGGCGGCGTCAAAATTTGGATTAGATAGATGAATAAATACATCGTCTTCAGAGGTATTTAGTAAGTCGGTGTTTTGCACCAAAGAAACCACACCACGATGGGGCACGACCACACCTTTTGGTTCGCCCGTTGTGCCCGATGTGTAGATCACATAGGCTTCTGTGTGTGCGTTTGCATCTGTTAACACAGGTTGTGCGTCTGCGAGCACTAGGCTATCCAAACAGGTGATTTGCGGGTGAGCTTGACAACTTGAAACCAGCGCTGCGATGCGTGGGCGCAATTCACTTTGGGTCAAGATAAGGCCGAGTTGAGTATCGCTGAGCATATATTCGATGCGCTGATCTGGGTAATCAGGGTTCAGCGGCACATATGCACATCCGGCCTTTAAAATCGCGAGCTTCGCCACAACCATATCAACAGAGCGCTGACAGAATAGACCGACAAAGCGCTGGCTAACACTAAGGTCTACATGATCTTTAATGTAGGCGGCAAGCCTATTCGCATTTTGTTCTAATTCTTGATATGTCAGCTGTGTTTCGTTCTCAACCAGCGCGATTCGCGTCGGCGTTTTTTGTGCTTGCTGAGTAACTAATTCATGGATAGTAGTGTGCAAATAATCCGCATGCTCATCTACTTCAACCATTGGCGCTCGCTCATCAGCACTTAACAAAGAAATTTGACTATGCGGCTGATGTTCATCAGCAATCATGGCATCTAACACCAATGTCATCTGGCAGAGCAATCGCTGTGCTTTACTCGGTGCTAGCATGGTTTCGCAAAAGCTTAATTTGAGTAATAAAATGTCTTGCTGTTCAACGACACTGATGGTGAGCGGGTAGTCTACTTTCTCAATCATTTTATCGAATGACCACTTGAGTACATCTTGCCCCGCTGGCGTTGGGTAGTTTTCAAATACAAATAGACTGTTGAACAGGCGAGTATTTGGCTCCTGTAGCTGTGACAGCGAAACGCTACTGTGGCCGTTAAGCTCAGCAATTTTGTCTTTCAAAGCGCTCAGCTGGGTGGCAATACTAGCGTCTTCTTGCCATTCCAGTGCCAGTGGCAGGGTGTTGATGTATAAGCCAACACTGGCATGGATCCCGTCAACCGGTAACTCACGACCAGAAACTGTCGTACCGACAATGGTTTGCTCAGCATCGCAGTAGTATTGCAATAATTTATGCCAAGCAAACTGCATCAATACATTCAATGTTAGTCCTTGTTGCTTAGCAAACGATTTAAGTTGCTGATAACGCTCTGAGGAGAGCTTTAACTCCCTTGCCGCTGCTTGTTTGATTTGTGAAGAGCCGGATTGGTCAATATTTTTGCTTAATAATCGATTGATATCATTGGGCTCAGCAAATTTTGCTTTTTGAGTCTGCCAATACGCGTCGCTAGATTTTTGGTTTTGCTGATACAGCGCCTGCGTTTGTAGGTACGCAGTTTCTTCTTCTACTATCACCGGCTCGCCGTTAACGAGCTTGCCATAGTTTTGGTGCACGGTTTGTAACATTACCGGAAAGCTCCAACCATCGCTGATACTATGGTGCTCTGCTTTAATCAAGGTGAAGTGTGTAGCGCTGCGTTTAACGATAGCAAAGCGCATTAATCCAGGTTTAGTGAGGTCAAATGGCGTATGGCGATCATCGTGTATTAATTTATCTATACGTGCTTGTTGCTCGATTTGGCCTAACGTACTGAAGTCGTGAAAGCTAAAGTGATCTGGAGTGAACCCAGCTCCTCCTTTGATCACTTGAATAATTTCATTATCCCAGTTAAATGCGGTACGTAGTGCAGGGTAACGCATTGAAGCCAGTATCCAAGCTTGTTGGTAAGCATCAATGTCGAGCGCTTGATGGTAATCAATCACTAATTGGACGCGATAAGCATCGTCGTTAGGCTGGGCAAGATTATGATAAACAAAGCCTTTTTGCATGCTGTTGGCATCATAAATAGCTCGGATCTCAGAGGCTCTTTTGCGCTCTGTCGCGAGGAGTTGTTCAAAGTCCTGCTCGGAAAAAACCTGCTGCGACTTAAGATAGTCAAGTAATACGGTCTTATTTGCTTTGAGGTAGTCAACCCACTGTTGGCTGAGTCCTTGTTCACCGTGGACAATCTTCAACTTGTCTACGTTGGCCCAAAGCGCAATATTATCCTTTGCAAGTGATTGGCATAAATTCAACATGGTTTATATCTCTAATTCTTGTGTTTTTTCAGACTGAGTTGAGGTGTGTTCTTGTGGTGTTTCATGTAGCTGAGATTGCAATGCGGTGAGTTGCTCCTGTGAAAGGGACTCGGCACCAAAGTCACTCGGTGTACTTACTCCACCGTGGGCTTTAGCCTCAAGCGCTACCTCAATCACTTCATGTAATGCGTGTGTTAAATGACGTGAAAATGCCTCGGTAAGATTGCCATCAAGCAAGGAATCTACCTTTATTCTCAGCAGTTCCCCTTGAACTAGTGCATTGATATCGAGAAGTAAATGTGAGCTGTTCTGAGCTGAACTTGTCTCAGTTTGTAGCTGGTTGTCTATCTGCCATAGTGCATCACTTTGCCTGCCCATTTGACCTAGGTAATTAAAACTGATGCTCGGCAATGTTAAGCTGGTGTCTTGCAGTTGTGCACAACCAAAACCGAGTCCTTTGTTCGGGACTTGGCGTAGGGCTTCTTTAGCATCAATAATGGTGTCGCCTAGGGTGCGCTGTTGTGTCAGCCGTAGTGGATATAAACAGGTGAACCAACCGAGAGTTTGGTTAATGTCAACATCATCGCGCCACATTTCACGGCCATGGCTTTCAAGGGTAACGGCGTGCTGAGTTTGTCTAAATGTTTTACTCAACGCTTGGCATAATGCCGCCAGTAGTAACTCTTCACTTTGGGTATTAAACCCAGCGTTGGCGTCACGCAGTAAGTGAGTCGTAGCTTTTGCGTCTAATTCCAACCAAACTGTTGAAGGAGTGGCTGCCATAACTGGTGGATAGCTAGGCAAGTTGGTTGCTACACGTTGCCAAAATGTCATTTCTTGAGGGTGTGCCGCAGGATAAGACTGCATCATCTCAACCCATTGACGATAACTGGTACGTTTAGCGAGCAGCTCACCACGCTCTAGCAGTGTTTGCAGATCTTGGGCAATGATCCGCCAAGAAACGGCATCTATAATTAAGTGATGCAGCGCAAAGTGAAGTAGGTCATATTCTTCACAAAATGCTTGGATATGCGTGACTTGCCAAAGCGGGCCGTGACAAATATCAAACTGACTTTGTCGTTTGTTTAGTTCGGTAACAAGGATAGGAGACCGACCATCTAGGGTATCAAGCGCTGCCATCGTGCTAGTATCGCGATATTCTTGGCTAATATGGCCTTCAAATTCCATAAAAGTTGTGCGCAACATATCGTGTTGTTCACTCAAACTATGTAATGCTTCTTGCAGTTGAGCGTGGCTATAACCAGTTGGGATTCGAATGGCGAAGGCTTGGTTCCAGTGGTTTTCATCAGGTAATTCCTTATTGAAAAACCACTGTTGTATTGGCAGTAAATCAAAACGCCCAGTTAATAGCCCCTGTTCTTGTATGACTTCGCGTTGAGTTGCCTGCACACTGAGAATGCGTTTACTCAGCGTGTATGCTGTTGGACAGTCAAAAATATCTTTAACTTGTAGCTCAATACCTTGCTTTCGGAGTGAGGCAACGAGCTGAATTGTCAAAATTGAGTCTCCGCCGATGGCAAAAAAGTCGTCTTTGGTACTGACCTTTTCAATCCCCAGTAACGATTTAAATGCCTCGCATAGCAGGGCTTGGGTTTCATCCTCTGGCGCAACGTATTCGTTTTGGCTTGTAAGCACGGGCTCAGGCAAGGCTTTGCGGTCTAACTTACCGTTACCGGTTAGTGGAATTTCAGTCAATTCTGTCCAAGTTTTCGGTAGCATGTAATTAGGAAGCGCTTGTGATACTTGTGCTTTGACTTGCTCAATTTGGCCGATAAATTCAGGCTTAAACTTCAAGTAAGCGGCCAGGTATGGGACGTTTTGTAAGGTGCGGTCAATAACTACAGCTTGGGCGACTTCAGGCAGTTGGTTGATTACGCCCTCGATTTCACCAAGCTCGATGCGATAGCCTCGGATCTTCACTTGGTTGTCGTTGCGACCAATATACTCCAGTTCTCCATCCGGTAAGCGTCTTGCTAAATCGCCGGTTTTATAGAGTCTGGCACGGTTTTGTTGAACATCTTGCTCGGTTGCATATGGGTTGCTAATAAAGCGTGTTTGGGTTAACTCTTCACGGTTTAAATATCCCCGAGCTAGACCGGCTCCGCCAATATATAACTCTCCGCTTGCGCCGGGTTCGACTAATTGCAATTTGCTGTTTAATACGTAGGCTTTCATATCAGCAATCGGTCTGCCAATGTGTGACGCCTTAGAGCTAGAGTGCTGTTGCAATGCTTTGTAAGTTACATGGACGGTGGTTTCTGTGATCCCATACATATTGACTAGTAGAGGCTGTTCATCGCCATAGTGATGCCACCACGGGTTGAGCATTTCAGGGTTAAGCTTGTCGCCACCAAAAATCACATATCTCAATTGGTCAAAGTTTAATTTGGCTCTAAGGGCGGCGGCACTAAATTCGTAAAAGGCTGCAGGCGTTTGATTGAGTACGGTAATGTGGTTGGTTGAGCAATACTGTGCAAATGCTTCAAAATCACGAATAAGGTGGTTGTCAGGAATACACAGTTGGCCGCCATACAGCAGCGCCCCCCACATTTCCCAAACACTAAAGTCGAAGGTATAGGCATGATATAAGACCCATACGTCTTGGTGGTTAAAGCCATAGTCTTTTGCGGTTGCACTAAATAACCTGGCGACATTTTCGTGAGTTTGCATTACGCCTTTTGGTTTGCCTGTCGTACCCGAGGTATAAATGATGTAGACCAAATCTTTCGGCGACTGATTGATTTTTGGCGCTTCATTGCACTGTTGCTGGGGAGCAAGAGGTGTAACTAATGGACAAGTCACCTGCGCCACATGACACTTATCTTGCGCTGCCGCGTACTGCTGTTCATCGACTAGTAATAGGCTTGGGTTGGTATCACTCAAAATAAAGGTTGTTCGCTCGCTGGCATGATCAGGAGATAGTGGCACATAAGCCGCACCCGCTTTAGTCACCGCGATAATTGCAATTAGCATCTCAATAGAAGGCTGCATATACAGCGCAATTAACGTATCTGCGCTAAGTGGTTGTTGATACTCAGACTGGTATTGGTCTCGTAAATGCAGAGCAAGGGCATTGGCTCTGGCGTTCAGGGTTTGATAATCAATAGACTGCGTTTGGGTTCGTAGTGCAATCCGATGCGGGTGCTCGATTGCCGCTTTCTCAAACCATTGATTTAGGGTGATGTCTGAGAAGAAGGTTTTATTTTCTTGGTTGCTGCGTGCCAAAATAAGCTGTTGCTCTGCCTCATCAAGTACGGGAAGTTCGGCCACATTTATATCGCTTGAGTGGGTAAGTAATTCAATAAAGCGTGCTTGAATATCGGTGATCCGTGTCATGGCGACACGAGAGAACACAGATTTTGCCGCGACCACTTTGCGGCACAGGCCGCCTTCTGTTTCAAAGTGGGTAAACTCGATATCAAATTGAGAAACGCCAGGCTCAATAGATACGCCTTTAACGAGAGTGTTACCTGCTGAACCTAGAGTCAGTTCATACCCCTGACGACCAATCATCAACGGGGTGATCCCCGGACGAATACCATTGCTTTTTAATCTGGCCAAGTAGTTACAGGTGACATTAATATGTTTTGCAGCGTCTTTATTGCTGTTATCAGAGAGTAATAACTGCGTAAGCTGGTTACTGACTTCATTGATAAGCGACGCGCCACTGTATTGCTCAATATCGCAAATAGAAACCGTTTCCACGTCAGAGTAGTGACCCAAAATTGCTCGCGTTTTTCGGGTACGACGAGCCATTGGAATACCAATGGTTAAGTCGGTTTGTCCGGTAGTATGAAATAAAGTCAAAAAGACACTAGCGAGCACCACGCTAAAGCTGGTCACGCCAGCTTGAGCGGCTGCCTGTTTTACTTGTTTCAATGCCTGCGGATTTTCTTCGCGAAAGGCAATACCGTCGTAATGGTGTTTGAGTGCCTCGGTATTACTGTGATAAAAATCGATTGGATAGAGCGCTTGGTTTTCTGATTTGCTGTCGCGGGATGGCTTCTTTTCAAACATCACGTTGTAATCAAGTGGTGCAAGGTTAAGCTCCGTGTTATCAAGCACCGCCTCAATACAAGCGAGTAAGTCACTCATGAGCACTTGCAGCGCCCACTGGTCACAATTGATGTGATGACCTTTAATGATCAGTAACAGTCTAGTGTCAGATCCACAAACATAAAACTGAAAGGTTTCTTTTTCGATATTGATAGCCTGTTCAATTATTGTCTTAGCGGTGTCAGCATCAGTGTGTGAAATGAATTCTGGCGCAACATTAAGTAATAAAGGTGGGGTGCTGAGTAACTCCAGTTGCGGCTCATTTTTTGTGTCATTGATGCAGCTTGACAGGATAGGGTGGCGTACAAATAAAAGTTCGAGGGCTTGTTGTAACACCGGCTTGTTAAGCTCGCCGGTAAATGTCACAGCACAAGCGATATTATAAACCGGGTTGGCCAAATCAAGTTGTTGCGCTTGCCATACGTGAAGCTGTCTTGTTGAAAGAGGCTTGAAGTTGGCGTTAATAGACAGTGAGTTCATTACGTTATCCTTTTTTCGCTCTAACACAGCGGCTTTTGCCAATTTACTTTGTGGTATTTGGTTTGTTGTATGCGGGTTAGATGCCGTGTTACTGCATCAGTGATCACCTCACATGCAAGCGTTGGATGAGGTTGTAAATACATGTGATCGCCCACAACATGATGGTGCTGAAAATGGTTCTCACAGTAGGGATACCAAGCGCGATAAGACTCGGGGCTGACTAAGTGATCCTGTGTTGCCAAAATAAGCTCTACAGGCATGGTAAGGGTAATATCCGTGCTTACGGTTTGCTCAGCGAGGGTAAAATCATCCTTAAACATACCTGTGATTACGGCTTCCACTTCTTGGCTTAGGCGGTGCGCTGGCAGCATATCAAGCTGATACAAAGTAGCGAGTAGGTCACTATTACTCAGTTTCGCGTACTGTGTCACTGATGGAATACAAGGAGCACGACACGCTGATAGACACACTAAATCTGGGGTTGCCAAGGCATGTTTACGGAGGTGATCAGCGAGCTTATACGCCACCATGCCACCGAGGCTATGACCAAAGAACACGCAAAGCCGCTCACTGCGCGACTGAATTTGCATATTTCTACTTAAGTGATCAAGTACTTCTTCCCAATCCTGCAGAGATTGCACTCCTGCTTTAGTACCGCGACCGGGTAAGTCGATACCGTGCAGCTGCCAATGGTCAGGTAAATGCTGGTCCCAATTTCGAAAAAACAGTGATGAGCCGCCGGCGTGATGAAAGCAATAGAGATCAACTGGCATCATAGCTTGAGCTCCAACGTAGGGGTAAATGCTATCGACTGGCCGGTTAGCATGGTGTTGGTTCTCATAAAGTTGACTAGGTATTCAACGAGATCTTGATGGCTAAACACCGCAGGGCGGGCCCCAAGTACACCCCCTTTAAGGTTGCGCTTTTGCATTCTTGCGGCTTTGCTATCAGTTGCAAGCAATGGGAGTACAAAACTATTTACCGCAAGCTTACTGCCTTGATACTCTCGAGCGAGTGTCATCATCAGGGCATTATGGGCGTGATTACAGACGCTCGCAGTGGCTTCTAATTCATAATTTAGCGTGTCTGACTGGGTCAAAAACACCAGATTTCCACCACTCATCCGTAAGTTATCGGCGATCACTCTAAGCACAACAAAGGCATTTTCTAGCCGAGCTATCAGTTGCTCACCGACGCTGATGTCTTCAAGCAATTTGCTCTCATCGAGGCGATTGGCACAATGTAACACCATCACTTCTTGTTGTTTGTAGTGGGTTTCAAACCAGTCTAATAGTACTGCGGTGTCTGATGTACTGAGCGGCGCATCTAAAGATAGATATGTAGCTTCTGGGTTTTGTGCAACAACCAAAGGGCTGGCATTAATCAGCAGTATCGGGTGTTTTTGTGATAATAAATGGGCAATAAAGTGGTTATCAAACTCACCAGTTGGATAGAGCAAAATAAACGCTTGAGCATTCATACCGCAAGCCCTCCATCTAGCCGGAGGACATTTCCAGTTTGATAATTTGACGCACTTGAAGCGAGATAAAGCGTGGCATCCGCGATTTCCTTTACGCTCCCAACGCGGCCAAGGGCGGTGTGTTTTAACACCGGGTTGATAATACTGGCAGGAATATCATCAATCATATCGGTGGCGATAAAGGTTGGCGCGAGGGCATTACAATAAATGCCACAGTGCCCATATTGGCGAGCAATTGTCCGAGTTAATCCAATGATTGCGCCTTTTGAAGTGGCGTAGTTGGCTTGTCCTTCACGGCCGCTGATCCCGCTTTGCGACACCATGTTGATAATTTTGCCAGCGCTTTGTTTTGTCATTACAGGCAACACGGCCTGGCAGCACTGTAACGTGCCTTTAAAGTTTATGTCTAACACGTCGTGAAAGGCGTCGTAAGACATTTGCGAAAACAAACTATCTTGGGTGACGCCAGCATTATTCACCAGCACGTCGACTCGACCTGTGTCGTTAACTGCTCGGCGAATAGCTGCATTCACAAATTCACAATCAATAATATTGCCACTTTGCTGGACAAAGCGAGCTTCATACTCAGGCTGATGTAATTCTGTAATCGGGGTTTGTGTGCGGCAAAGACCGTATACGCGGGCACCTCCTTGTAAAAAGGCCAGTGCAATGCCTTTGCCTATCCCTTTGGATACGCCAGTTACTACGACTGTTTTTCCAGTAAACACAAGCTAATTCCTTAATCCGTGTAAACAATGGTGAGTTCGGCTTTGGCGACCAACTCATCTTCAACATGTGCCTGCGCTTTGAATCGAGCCAGCGCGCCAAACTCGGTCTCTAATTTCGCAGTCACTTTTATGATCTCGCCCGGGCGTACAGGGCGGTTAAACTTAGCCTTCTCAATTGCAGACAGCATGCCTCCTGTATGGGAATTGTTGCAGCAAAGGCCACTTATTTGCGCCATGGTTTCAATAATGAGTACCCCAGGGAAAATAGGCTCATCGGGAAAATGCCCTTGAAGCCCCGGCTCGTTATGTGAGATAAACTTAAGCCCAACAATCATCTCACCTGGCGAGTGTTCAATGATCTTGTCGGCGAATTTAAATGGTGCCTGATGTGGCAAGTTGTCGGTGATCATGATTTTTCATCTCCCCAGTCAAAGCAAAAGTAAACAATGAGAAAAAACACCACGCTGGTGACACCTAAAATAATCAATTGTCGACTGACAGCCACAAGCTCAACACCTTGGTTGGCTACTAAGCGCAGGGCATCCAAAAAAGCAGTAGTGGGCAGGAGCGAAACAATTTCCCGTAACACAGTAGGGAAGTTAGCGGTGTCGAAGTAAATGCCTGATAAAAACATCAATGGAAAATAAAGTAGGTTGGCAATACCAGATGATACTTCGACGCGTTGGCTGCGTGCGCCAACTAAAACACCGAGCATACAGATACAAAATGAGCCTAACGCCATGACTAAAATGATGTCGACAACATTGCCCTGTAGCGTATAGCCAAATAAAAAGTGAAATGCCACAAACAAGATAGCCATTTGAAATACCAGTAAGAACAAACGTGCAAGCACGATCCCAATAATGTAATCGCGACGCTTAAAAGGGGAGAGGCGAAGGCGTTTGAAAAAGCCGTTCTGCCTATCAGATACTAGGCTATTGGCAATCGATACTAGTGCCAGACCCAGAACCTGCAAAACGATGATCCCAGGGATCAACCAATCTGTATAACGGTAGCCTTTGACGCTAACCACATTACTTTGCATCACCTGACCGTTAGCTTGCTCTTTTAGGCGCAATAAATAATTACGTGCCATTAACGACTCATCGGAGTTATGGGTAGAAAACATCGCATTTGGTGCGAGATATACTTCAGGGCTTATCTCATTTTGCAACTTACGCAACACGGACCCAGGAGAGCTAATCACTTCAGCCAATTGTGCCGATGCGAAACTGTCTTCGAGTACAATTGAGTCCGTTTGCGACAGGCGGGTAACGGTGATCAGTGGGTCTTCCTCCATGGCTTTTAACCACTTTTGTTCAATTTGCTCACCATGCATTACGACCACATTAATTGGTGACATTTTTGGTCCGCCAGAGAAGGCCTGAATGAGCAATAAAGCGATGAAAATAGGCAAGCCGAACGTCCATAGCAACACCGCTTTATCGCGGAAGAAAGGCCGAATATTGACCATCATTAATTGCCAAAAAGGATATAGCTTTGTTTGACTTGGCTGCGTTTGGTTTAACTTAGTTTGACTTAACTCAGGCATAGCTTTGCGCCTCCATTGTGGAACCTGTAAGTTTTAAAAATACGTCGTTGAGCGTGGCTTTTCTTGGTTCTTTGATCACTGGTGTTTTAAAGGTGCGATTAATGATGGCGCTTGGTGCACCTGACTCAATGATTTGACCTGAGTTGATAATGGCCAAGTTGTCACATAAAAATTCGGCTTCATCCATGTAATGGGTGGTTAACAACACGCAGGTTCCTGCTGCTTTAAGATCTTTGATGATATGCCAAAACTCTTGGCGGCTGGTGGGATCAAGCCCTGTGGTTGGTTCATCTAAAAACACCAGTTTTGGGTTACCCACAACAGCCATGGCGAGAAATACTCGTTGCTTTTGCCCGCCGCTGAGCTCGCTCAGCCAAGCATCTTTTTTCTCGCTCAAATTGAAGCGCGCTAACAGAGTGTCAATTGGCGTATAACTTGGGTAAAAGCTGGCAAATAACTCAACGCATTCTTTTACTTTGAGTTTTTCGTAGAGGTTATTGTGCTGCATTACACCACCCATCAGGCTGCGTAATTTCGTTTCATCCTGCTTCCAGTTGAGTCCAAACAAAGTCACCTCGCCAGCAGTGGCACTGCGCAGCCCTTGAAGTATTTCCAACGTGGTTGTTTTACCTGCGCCATTAGGGCCAAGCAGTCCAAAGCATTCTCCTTCGCTCACGCTGAACGACACATCGTCTACAGCGACTTTGCGTGTTCTTTTATAGACCTTCCTTAAGTTTTTCACTTCAATCACGGTTGTCATGTTATTTCCTTACTGTTCGTAAAATACATCCCGTCATACTTCCCGCGAGATTAACGCTCAGGAGAAGGGTTTGATCTAACTCGGTATTATTCGTTGGTGTATTTAGTGCGTGCATTAAAGCTTGCACCGCTAACTCAGTACTATGTCGTGGTACGCATTGAGGTTGATACTTGATAAGCTGCGCTTGTGGTAAATGACAATCTAAGCTGGCTGCGATTGCACCAAAGGCGCTGTCGTGATGGGCACTTAACACGATATTGCCGACTCGACTCAGTTTCCTAGCGTGCGCTTTCAGCAGCTTATCTAGTGAATTAGGCTGTTGCGTATCATTGATTTGAATAAACTCGATTATTTCAGCAAGGGGTTGGTAACCGGCAGGTAATACTGTTTTGGTGGCAAGTAGTGCTGCGCTAGCAAAATGGCCAATATCCGCATTGAACTGATGGGCAGCCCACACTTGCTTTGACAGCGCTGTGTCATCTTGTGACCCACATACCATTGCGTAACGGCTACGGCCTTCACGCATATCAAGCGTTGCACTCCATAAAGCATGTAAAAAATCGTTACCTAAGTCACTCACGCACGTAGCGGAGTTTTTAAAACCAAACCCCAAAGCTAACTGCCCCAAAGTGGCATTGACGACTGTGTTTGGAAAATGCGTGCTTTTAAGCTCTGCAATACCTTCACAGAACGACGCTAAGTTTTTATTGAGTGTTTCTGACGAGCCAATGGGGTTAGCGTAGTACGCGGCGAACTCGGCAAGTGGTAATTGAGTTAAGTCAAGTTCACTGTCTTGCAATGCAAACTGACAGGCGCCCAAGGCGAATTGGGTCACATTTGGCGTACGACGCTGAAATAGCGATGGGAATTGCTTTTTCAAGTTAAACTCACTAAAGCCATCGGTTTTGTTTTCTCTGGCGAAGTAGACTCTTTCATCACAGAGGCTGGTGGCGGTGAGTAAATAAACTGGTTGTAGTGATTGACTGGGTATGGGCTTTTCTTGGTGACTAAGTAGCATGCTAGTGTTATGACCGCCAAATGCTGAGTTAGTCACGGCAAAGACATCGACAGTGTGCGACTTTGGCTGGTTAGTGACTAATTGATAGTCTTTGCAGCATGGTCTAACTGAATCAACCCCAAGTGTTGCGGGTAATAGTCCGTCATCTTGGCTAACAAGTGTTGAGATAAGCTCTACCGCACCGGCTGCGCCTAGGGTATGGCCAAAGTAAGATTTGCTGCTGGAAACCCATGCTTTTTGCATCGCCTGAGTGCCAATTGCCGTTTGAATGCCATTGAGCTCTGCGCCATCGTTTGCAGGAGTACCGGTACCATGACTATTGATGTATTCAATATTGCTGGCTGTAACAGGCGCAAAAGAGAGTGTTTGTAATAGCGCTCGGCGCACACCGTCGCCTTCAGGGTTGGGAGCGGTGGCATGGTGCGCATCTAAACTAGAACCTGTAGCCAGCAATTGATAGCGTGCCGCCCCCCCGCGTTTGTTGATATGTTGTGCTGACTCGAAGATTAAGAAACCAGCACCTTCACCAAGGCTTAAGCCCATTTTTTCACTATACGGGGCACAAGGTTCAGGACTCAGTGATTGTACCGATTGAAAGCCACCATAGACCAGCTCACTTAGCGCGTCGGCGCCACCTGCAATCACTACATCAGCTTGGTCGTTCTCAATAAGTTGTTTGGCAAAAGCTATGGCGCTGCTGCTTGCTGTACAGGCTGAGGTAAACGTCATTATCGGCCCCTGAATACCAAAGTGACGGCTTACATCAGTTGCTATCTGGTGTGGAGGGTAAAACTTAAATCCTTTTTGATGCTTACCTTTTATGCTCTCTATTAACGAAAACATGCCACAGTTCGCATTACCTAAAATAAAAGCAACCCGAGTGTTGTCGACCTCGCCTAATACTAAATCTGCATGTGTTAGTGCTTCTTCTACAGCATGGATGGCATACTGACTTGCCAGATCTATTTCATAATTATCCGCAACATATGCTTCAAAATTGACGGCGAGCGCTCCCACATTATGTGCAAGCCCCTGAGTGTCAAAACGGTGAATACGGCCTATTCCCGTACGGTTTTGTTTGATGCAAGTCAGCATCGCTTGGCGATTTTCGCCAGCAGCACAGAGTACGCCATATCCAGTGATGAAAGTTTTTTGTTTATTATTCATGTACGCTTTCCTGTAGTGCCGAGAGGGTGATTTTGCCGAGTTCGTTTTCAGGAAACTGCGCGAGAAAATGAACTTGTGGCGTGGGTAAGTCTTTAAACCAACTCCTAATATCTTGAAGTGCTGGTGTGTGTGACAATCCTTCGACAAAGGCGACTAGCTCGCCTCCTTTATTGTTATTACTATCTTCAATAAAAAAGACCCGGTGGCGCAGCCCGGCAAAATGCTCCGTGAGGACTTTTTCGATACTTTGTAATGAGAAACGCTTACCGGCATATTTAAAAATCTGATCAGCGCGCCCCGCGTGAGAGAACTGTTGGGGGTTGCTAAATACCAGTTTGTCTTTGAGTTCAAATGCTTCACAGTCAACCACTAAAAATGGGGAGCGGAGCATCGTTTTTTGCTCAGCATTTTGATAGATGTCGACGACACTAAATTTGGTAAATAAGGTTTCGTTACAGGCAAGTGGCCGATACCCAATACCGCCAGTTTCAGTACTTCCTAGTACCTCAAAAGCACGGATTGATAACGCTTTTTGCTCAGTCAATTGAGTTAGCTTTTGCTCCTTCTCACCTTTGAAGGGGGCACCAGAGCTAATCAAGTAATGGTGTTGGTAACTGATTTGATCTGCAACAAAATCAAACATGGTTGGTGTCAATATCACGGCAATATGCTTGTTTTTGATAGGTTGTAAGTCCGGTGTCGATCCCAGCTCATAGCAAACAGGCTTACCAAGCTGGAGTGGGAGCATAAATGCCCAAATAAACCCAAACATATGGCGAATATCGACACACGCACAAAAGTAATCGGCGTCGCCAAAGCCAAAGGTATCGGCAAAGGTAACAGCCTCAGCATGAAGAGAAGCGATGGACTTTTGCCAAATTTGCGGCTTACCAGTACTACCCGAGGTTTCAAAGCCAATGGTTTTATCGCTATATTGTTGTAAGAACTGGGTAATGGAGCCTGGTTGTACTACCTCATGTTGAGGTGAGATGACTAAGTCTTTCCAACTAAAAGCATCTTGTGAGGTTGTAGCGGTGGCACAGAGTACAGGTGTGATGTTATGTGCAAGTAAGATCATCACACTTTTAATAATATCGCATGGTGCACTGTCTTTTATTACTCTTACTGTGCCGGAAATCTCAGTATCTTTGCTTGCCTGAATAAGTGTTAATAGTGCCTGTTCACCTAGTGCGGAATGTTGATCTGTCCAAGTATCTAACAGGCTAGCTTGCTTTTGCTGTGTAAGCTTGGTGATGATTTGTTCTGTTAGTGTGTTCAGAGTAACAGTGCTCAATTCGCCCAAGTCACTGAGCTTGAATGCTTTCTTACATGCTGCGGATAACTGCATGAGGTCGACCGAATCGAGAAATAGTGGCGCCTCTAGCAAGTTGGCATCATCATCTAATAGGTTTAATTGTTCTATATCTATTTCTAACTCAGCTTCAATCAGCTGTATGAGTGTTGAACGAATGGCACTGTTTGTTTGCATGGTGTCCTTCCAAGCGAAATGGTTACTAGTAGATCAACAAGCTTCGGCAGTCGCTTTAGCTGCAACTTGCTCGTGCACAAATTGAGCTAATGTAGCGACATTTTTCATTTTTTCCTGAATGGTTTGTTCTGGGTAATCTTTAAACTTGAGGCTGTATTGCTTCTCAATCGATACCACAAGGTCTAGCACTTCAATGCTATCCAAATCTAAGCCATCACCGATAAGCGGGGCGTCATCCTCGATTTCTTCAATGCTGTCTACTACTTCCAAATTATCAACAATGATATCTTGCTTAATAAATTGTGTTATTGACTCTAAGTTACTCATTTTTATATCCTTTTTGATTTTTGTGCGGTGTGTGTTAAGCGACTCTTTGAGAGTTTTGGAGCAACAGCAGCCTGTGGCTGACGTATTCACACGTCAGCCAAGTAAGTCTGTCAGCTCAAAAAACGGCTCAGAGAGGTTTATTGCTCGTTAAAAAGGGCATTAACCATGTTGTTGATTTCAGCATCCATCGGTCTGTCTTCGATTACAGGCTGGAAGTTGCTGCTAATTTCGTCGAAAAACTCACGAGAAAGCTGGTTGAGTTTTTCCGCTTTCGCATCTTTTCCATCAACATAAAATGCCTGTCTGATTGCCATTGCCTGAATGGCAATAACTGGCTTGATAAGATCGGTAATACGGCGCAGATCTCGTGCAGCAATGGTTCCCATGCTCACAATATCTTGGTTTAATGCTTCTGTTGTGCGTGAAAATACTGACATTGGGCCTGCATTTTTTAGCGCTTCAGCAACAAGCGAAGAGGAGGTGATCTGCATTGCCTTGAAGCCGTGGTGTACCCATGCTTTGTCGCCTAAGTCATCGCGGGCCACTAAGTTGTTAGAAATGCCGCCATTTAGACGATCGTCAACTAAAATGCCCAGCTCGCGCTCAAGTAATGCTCCCATGTTTGCAACCAGTGGCTTTAAGGTATCGCATACCGCCGCAACGTGGCCGCCGTAAAAATGTCCAGCATTGAGGATAAGGTCATTTTCATCATCAAAAAGTGGGTTGTCATTTACTGAGTTGATCTCTGTGGTGAGAATTTGTGAGGCCCACATTTGCGCGTCAATTAATGGCCCCAATACTTGTGGTGAGCAACGAATTGAGTAGCTATCTTGTAGTCTGAAGGTTTCCTGTTTACCAAACTCGATATTGTCGTCGGTACGATTTCTGCGTCCTAAACGTTGATCAACATTGGTTAGGCGCTCGAGTATTTTTGCGGCACAAATTTGTTGGCCACGGTGTGGTTTTAATTCGTGTACACGTTTATGGAATGGAGAAGCTCGACCTTCTATCAGTTCTACATACAGGGCAATTAGCTTACAGCTAAGGTCAATTGCACGCTGAATGTCTTTGAGTGCATTGGTTGCGATGGCTGACATCACAGAGGTGCCATTCATAATTGCAAGGCCTTCCTTAGGCTTGAGTTTGTAAGGCGTTATATTGAGTTCTTCCAACACCTCAGCAGTATCACGAATTTGTCCTTGATAATAGACTTTGCGTTTGCCGCCGAGTGCAGCACCGATATATGAAAGTGGTGTTAAGTCGCCGCTAGCACCAACAGAACCCATTGCAGGAATCGCAGGAATAATACGGTTGTTTAAAAAGGTTTCCATTTGAGATAGCAGTGCCCAGCTTACTCCTGAAAACCCTTTGGCATTACAATTCATGCGAATTAACAATGTGGCCGCACAGTCAGATTCTGACAGATAATCGCCTACACCACAGCCATGATAAGCGATAAGGTTTTGTTGCAACTCTTCGGAAAGTGAAGTTGAAATTCGGTTGCTTGCTGAGTTACCGAAACCAGTTGTTACACCATAAATGTCTTCTTGATTGGTTAGTTTGTCATCAAGGTATTGACGATTCTGATCGATTCTTGCCTTAAGTGCTAACTCATCTAGTTTAACTTTAGAAGTTGGTTGACCTGCATACTCTTGTACTGACTCTAGAGAAAGTGATTGATCTTGCGAGATAAAAACAATACTACCGAGCTGCTTCTCGACCTGAATTGTTTCCTTTTCTGTGTTGTACTGGTTCATGACTTTCCTACTCTGACTAAAATAATGATTCTGATTGTGTTGTGCACAATGTTTATTTTTGCTGTAACTGACATACCCTATGAATGTGAGTTACACCCTGTTATAGGCGAGTACTACTTAACCAACGTCCCGTGAGTTCTAAACCTGTTTATATGTTCAATTCTATCGCGATACTATTGTCACTATTTTTGTTACATAATTATTTTGTTTGTAAATAAAAATTATTAAATGTGATTTTTTGATTGTTGTGTTTTAAGAATGGCGGCTAGGTTAAGTCTGAGATTTTGGGGTGTCAACACTGAAAATTTGCCATTTTAATGTTAATTAAACCTAACGTTAAAATAATTGAAATGTTAATATTTGGTGACAAGGAAGAGTTGTTAATCACTATTTTATATCTTAATGAGATATAAAGAATTAATTTATTATTAAAGTGAATGCTCTATTTTTTGAAGGGGTAAAAAGTTTAATAAAACTGACTTATGACAAATGTCACTATTTTCAATGGTCGGATGAGGGAATAGATAATATTGATGAAAGTGGTCAAAAAAGTGAATTTTTTATGGATGTAGAGTCCCGTAAAAAGGTATGATTTATTCTGTGATTATTGAGGTTGCATGGATTGAAGTTATACCGCGCTGAGAAGCGTACCCGTATCCAGCAACCAAAAGCGTTAGACTTTTTTAATACTCTAGTACCGTACTTATTAGGCCAGCTTCTCCAACCACTAAAAGGTATGAGCGATCTAAAGAGGCGTTACACAGACTCAGTACTTTGTCGCCCATCATTATATCTTCGTTACAGTCATTGACTTGATACCAACCAGTTACTTCACCTTTTGTTACTTCCACTTCCTGCTCATTTATGCTCAACTTCATTGATGCTGTGGCTAAGATACGAACGGTAAATTGATTATCATGATCCTCTTTAGACTTGCGTACTAGTTGGATATCCAAAGTATCATTAGCCTGCTGCATGACTACAAAATGATAATCTTTGTTGTTGCTTACTTTGACCTTCTTTTGTTCTATCATTCCCAGCTTATTAATAGACTCGGCATAGAAGCTAATTTCTCTATTAACATTGTGCTCATGTGTAATGCGGGTCGGCGCAGAGTTGGAGGGTAAGACTTTGACTCGATATTTTTCATCTGCGGCATTACGCTCATCGCCATCTAATTTTGTATTAGCAAGGTGGAATGCAATTTCATAATCGGTGGCATTCACTAAATTGTATTCATTCTTGTATAGATCAGAACCAAAGTTGGCAGTCTCAATATCTTCTGATGAACAGGCAACAGCTAAAATACTAAGTGTAGTAATAGCAAGCGGGCGAAAATTCATTATTGATCTCCTTAATCAATGTGTTGAATTACGAACTTAATCAGATTGCGAAGAAAGAATATAAGATGGCCAAATGAAACGTTGCTTAATGATGTTCGGAATATGTTAAAAACTGTAAGTAGAAAGACTTTGTAACAAAAAGTGGTACGTTGTATTTGCGAGATACGCTTTTAACTCAGTGATTATTATTGAGATTTGTTATATGTTAGATTTTTAATCTGCTACAAATTTAAACAAAATAATAAATTCCAAATTTTTAATGGAATAAAAGGTAACATGATAGAAATTAATAATATTGATAAGTATTTTTCTAAAAATGCTTTATTTAAAAACTACTCTCAGAAATTTACTCATGATAAAACCTGCCTGTCTGCGCCCAATGGTATTGGTAAAACAACATTGTTATGTATGATTGCAGGAGTAGACATTGCGTTCAGCGGACAGATCTTGTTGCAAAATAAAGAAGTGAAAAAACGACAAAACTGTGTCGCGTTAGCTTCGGATAATATCCCTTATCCTAGTTTCTTACCTGCTAAAGAGTTACTAAATCTCACGTCGACAGCATGGCAATGTGACTTTCCAGCCGAGCTTATTCACGACTTTCAATTTGACCCATTTTTAAACACGCGTTACGAAGACCTATCCTCTGGTAACAAAAAGAAGCTTCAGCTTATAAATGCGTTGATGCGTAATACACCTTATCTACTATTGGATGAACCCACGGCAGCTTTGGATGCAGCAGGTTGCGAATATATCGTCGAAGTGGTCAGCAATTATGAAGGCATGGTGCTGATGACAAGTCACGAACCAGAGCCATTTCTACAAGTAGGTTTTCACTGCGTGCCGCTAATTCCAAAACCGAGCAACTGATATGCTTTATTATTACCGTTACAGAAAAGCATCTTTTGTTTTATCTCTCCAAGGGATTGGCCAACAGATACAACAATTTGGTCTTATGATTGCTGCGCTGTTCCAAATCTATTTACTAGGCTTTATTGCGATATTATTTATGGGGATAGGTAAAATAGTTGAAAGCGATAGTCCCGCGACACAGGTGCAAATTGCGTGGGGATTACTTGCAGCGCAGAGCTTTATTTTGTTGGTATTTCGAGATGCCGTGCTGGACTCGACACATCGTCGCTATCATCACACCATATTGACCCAAACGATTCATCAAAAGCTAGCCGATGGCGTATCTCTGCTTATTGTTCATCCTTTATTATTGATGAGTTTGATTATTTGTTATTCGATGGGACTTGAGAAACTGACACAAGCATGGCAGCTAATATTGTTTGTCGTTACGCAGTTTTTTGTCGCACTTTGTTTTATTTATCGTCCGCTTGGTACTGGAAGTGGGTTGTTACTTGCGGCGGCCATAGCGCTATATGCGACTAACATTACGTGGTATTTGGTTGCTTTAAACCTAATCATACTGGGATGTTCAACGCTGCTGCCACGCACACTCTTGATGTCAATATCCGTTACGGGGTTAGCGACATTTTGGCTAAGTTTTGCCTATAACCACTACTTTGTGCTGCTTTGGCGGATTGTGTTGAGTGCTCTGGTGCTGTGGCTTGGTGTAATTTTAGAAACTGAACGTCCAGATTTAGTTGCCAATTATGTGCCGGGGCTTGTGACTTTAATTTTATTGTGGTGGTCGAGCCTGGCTATCGATCTAAAACCTGAGATATACGGTCGTGTGGCATATTGGTTGAGTCTCGATAAACTGCAGTCGGCTAAGCAGAGCATTTGGATAATTGTCCTGACGGCAGCGATTGGCTTTTCCGTACCGGTTTATATTTTGTTAGGGATGACTGTAGTCAGTTTATTGCCTTACGTTTTTCTACCACTGTTGGTGTTAAGTGCATTAAAAGGTCCACAACATTTAGCCATGACTTGGCTCAGTACTTTAGTACTTAGCTATACAGCGTTTGTGCTTTGGTAATACCAACTGCTAATTTGCAGCTTCAGAAAGGCGAGTCAATTTTTTGATATCGCCTTCGATACTCTCCATTTTCGCGATGAGCAGATTGCCAAGGGCGTCGATATCGTAGTGCCAGATCAGGTGGCCTACTTTTTTAAGTGTAGGCTGTTGCGCTGGCATCAATGTGAGTTGCCAAATGTAGTCCTCTTTTGACCAAGCAGATTGCCAATAGATGTCGTTGTCACGAATTCTTAAGTTACTAAATTGATTAGTTTGTTTTTGACTTAGCGAGTATTTATTTATTGCTTCTGAGTCGCTTTCGAAGAGCGTCTCGTACTCAAGCAGTAGGGGCTGTTGTAGCACAAACCAAGTTTGTCTTGTGGGGTGATAAAAGACAAAATCCGCTGCGCTTTGATGGCTACTGATAAGCGCCCCAGACAAACTGTATTGATTTAAAGTTTCACCGTCATAAGCCCATAGTGTCTGTTCATCAATCCAGCCCATGCCTTTGACAGGCTGACTCAGTTGAGAGTCGAACTGGGTGAGTGGACGTTTTCGGTCGTATATCACTAAATCGTTATCACGGTTTGAGGCCAAATAGTTTAGCTCTGGGCTCCATACTAAAAAGCCAACGTACTCATGTCCCTGATGAAAAGAAAGCTGGCTGATTTTATCATCGCGATAAAGATACACTTCGCATACGCCGCTGCGCCTAGACATAAATGCGGTTTCCCCCAAACTGTTTGTCAGTGGCAGGTAATCGATGCTTGAGCTTGAAAATAAAGGGAGGTTGTCTCGGTCTTTAATATTAACTTGGAAGCTTTCTAATGCGGCAAAAATATCCCCATGTTGATCGCTTGAAAAGCTTGTATAAAGGCCAATCTCCGTTTCTTTTATCGCCTGAATGTCACCGTCTCTAAAGTGTCGTGACAGGCTACCATATTGACTCGCAATCACGGCTTGATGATAAGTATCAAATGCCACGGAAGTCACAGGGGTTTGCCATTTTATATGAACCGTGCCATCGAGTGTTTGAAGTCTTGCCAGCCTCTGTTTATCTTGCACTAAATAATAGGTTTTGCCTCCCCAACCTCGAATTGCCATTTTTAACTGCTCGTTGGTTGCCAAAGCGAGTGGCAGTTTGACCATTTGATGGGACTCTAGCCGGTAAAGGTGCGCTGCTTTGGCATTGTATTGGCCGAACGTTAAAATAAGTTCCTTATCATTTTTCCAAACAGGTTTAGTACCAACTTGGCAGGGGATAATTYGAGAGCTGTGGAAAAATTGCCCCGCAGCAGTCATCACGTGAAGTTGACAGCCACTACCTTGATATTGCCAGAACGCCAGCTTATCTGAGTCGGGGCTCCAACTTGGAAAACTAATACGAGAGTCGAAATGATGTGCATTTAATTGATAACCTTGCTTGTTGGCAATCACAAGATGAGTAAAATCTTTAATGTAGGCGATGAGATCTTGGCTTTGGTGTGCATCAACGTCAAATTCAAGGCCTAGATCATGGCTAAGGCTCGAGGTTTCGTAGCGTGATTGAGTTTTTTCGGTCGGTGTTTGATTAAAAAAGGCGATTGCGCCAAAGCATAACACTGCCATAACGACGGCGCTAAAAGAGAAAAAACGGGACTTGGTTATTGTTTTTACGGGTTTTATCGTATGCTGAGACACCTTATCATGGCTTGTAAGTGGCGCGATAAAGCGATAACCCCGTTTGGGGATAGTTTTGATATAAATCGGATTTTTAGGGTCATCCCCAAGCACTTTTCGCAGTTTAGTCAGTAGCTGATAAAGGCTATTAGGTTCGACAACCGCGTGTTGCCATAGCTTCTCAGTAAGCCAATATTTCTCTAGTACTTCGTTATGATGCTCAATAAAAAGTGCGAGTAACCTTGCCATTTGTGGCTCAAGTTTTACGGTTTCTTGGCTTTGCCTATGTGTTAGGCAGTCTTGCTGGAGATCAAACTGCCAATGTCCAAAACAAACCATCTCTACTTCCTGTGCCTGCACGCTGAGTACCAATTTCAATAATCAAAGCCAATTGTTCCTATAACGTTAGCGTTTCTTAAGATTAAGTCAATGTTTATAAAGGTTAAGTCAGCTTTCTTCAGAAAAAGTTAAGAACTTTTTACGGCAAAGTTTGTTGCAATAGCAGGCATAACTCTGAGGAAAGTATGTATGAATAAAAGCAATAAATTTTGGCTTGGTTTAAGTTATCCCATGATGGCAGGAGCTGTACTTGCGGACCCTATTGTGATTGATGGTAAGTTAAATGAAGCGCAGTGGGGTTCTGCTACGCACTTTGAACAATTTGTTCAGGTTGTGCCTGTAACTTTGGCATCTGCCAATGACAAAATTACAGCAAAAGCCTTTGCAACCGCCGACGGTGTTTATATTGGTATTAAAAACTTCCAACATAAAGCCGAGCGTAAGCGACAATTCAATATCCATGACCGCTTTATGCAAGCTGACTTCAATCGGGTAGTTGTGGACTTTTCAGGTGACGGCAGTAGTGCATATCAATTCTCGGTGACATTAGGTGGCGGCTCTCAAGATGGTGTTGTAACCCCGAGCTTAAACGTGGATTACGATTGGGATGGGGACTGGCACTATGCTAATCACATTGACGATACGTATTGGACCACAGAATTATTGATCCCTTGGCATACTGTATCGTTTCAGCCGGGAGATGAGCTGGGGCTTAAAAATATTGGGGTTTCGGTACAGTTGTATGAGCTTAAAAGTAATTTTATCTATGCAAACCATGAGGATACAACAGCAAATAACGACTTTTTCTTGTCTATGCCAAAGATCGCAGCACACATCCCCGCGCATTCTCAATTGGCATTTGTGCCTTACTTTGCGCATCAAGCTCAATTTGCACCTCTAAGCACGTCGCCTTCCGAGCGCCAGCACCAGTCCGATGTTGGTTTTGATTTATTCTACAAACCTTCTCATCATCAGAAGGTAAGTCTTGCTGTGAATCCTGATTTTGGTCAGGTGGATATCGATGATGTTGATGTGAATTATTCGGCCGTGGAAACGCTTCGCACCGATAAACGTCCATTTTTCACCCAAGATATCAGCCTGTTTGAAGTTGCTGCACTTGAAAGCACTAAGCTTATTCATACTCGTCGTATAGGGGCATCAAGTGATGATGGTACACGTACAATCACCCCCATAGATGCGGCGCTACGATTTGTACATAAAGGTAAGTCGGTACAATTTGGTACTTTTGCTGTGTCTGAGTCGGACTTTTCGGATGATATCGGTAAGCAGTTTTTTGCCGCAAGAGCTAATTATCGCACGCAAGATTGGCAGGCTGGTGTGCTTGCAACCAAAACAGACAGACCGTTTCTTGAGCGTGATGCCACAAGTTATGCCCTTGATGGCCAGTATCGTAGTGATACTTGGTCTTTCAAAGGTGCGCTATTACAAACTGAGGTAGAAACACAAAAGCAACGTGTTACAGGTGAAGGTGTATCACTAGAGGCAGAGTATCAACAGTCGTTACAGACAAAGTTCGCTGCGCGCTACTTTGCTGTGGATGACGAATTTGATAATCGTGATCTCGGTTATATGAAACGAAACGACTGGCAGGTGAGTGAGCTTTATGGTGAATACTCGATGCACCCAAAAGACAGCTGGTTTACCAGATTAAAGCAGTCACTCACATTAAGACATGAGCAAAATAATGCAGGAACAGGCTTAGCAGCCAGACAAGCATATTTAGCGCAGTTTTTGCTGGCAAATGGTGGTCAGCTCAATCTCGGGCTAGATTATTACACCAGCGGTAAACAAGATAATTTAGGGCGAGGCACAGAGATGTTTGAGATGCCAAGCCGCGTGGAGTCTCGGGTATTTTATCAAAGTCCTTATGTGGGAGATTTTTCTTGGGCTGCAAGTATAGAGCTTGACCAGGAGGGAATATCAGGCTCAGCACAGCAGTACGCCGTGGATTTGACGTGGATGCCACATTATAACTGGAACCTTAAGTTGAGTAATTTCTTTAGAAGCGGTGATGGCTGGCTAATGGCAAACGGTCACAACCGCTTGAGTGAATACGACAGAGATGAGTTTTCCAATAAATTTGAATTTAATGGCCGGATCACTGACAACCTTGAGCTTAGTGGTTCACTACAGTGGACGGTACTTGAAGCGCAAAGTAAGACGATTTATCAACTTACCAACGGTGAGCTTCGCGAAGTTCATGGTGACACGAGTTTTGACGATAGGCGCTTAGCGAGCCAGATAAAACTGCGTTATCGCATGGGTGCATATTCAGACATTTTTTTAGTGTATCAACGAGGAGGAGCAAACTTTTCGACACTTGAAAAGTCGCAGGTTGGGCGCAGAGATTGGTTTGGTAGTGTTGCCGATTTATGGCAACAGCCAGTGCAAGACTTGGTGACGTTTAAGGTACGATATTTATTTTAAAACACTAACGCTAAATCACTAGAGCTGTGTTCCCCCAGCTCTAATACCAATTTTCTTAATTAAGTGGTCTATTTTGAGGCGAGAAAATCTTGTCGATAACCAGGCAAAAATTTTGCTATTTAGTTGTTCTAAATAAGAAATTTTTAACGCTGTTAGCGTCAGATTTATTCCTTCAAATTGAGCAAGTATTAAGTCAAATTGGTATAATCTGCCAAGAAAAAAGGTCAGAAAACTCTGACCTTTATCCACGCTAATTGCTAGGGTAGTATGAACACTACCTAAACAAAAATAGTTATGCTGCGTCTGCCTTGGCTGACTCTTTGGTTCTCGCTTTACCAGCAAGTAACTCTTCAGGGTCAAAGTCATCAACGTTGATAACGGCAAGGCGTTTTGCTTCAACGGCAGTTAATTTCGCTGCTTCGTCTTCGCTTAGTACGCCAGCTTCAAGCCCCATTGCTGCCACTTTATCAAGCTGCATAAATGGTAACTTTTTACCAGTACCACGGCATACCTTTTCAAATAAAGGCTCTACGGCAAGAATGTCTTTTAGCGTTTGTTCTTGCTTACCAAGCAAGCACAGAGGCTCGTCTTTTAAGTAGATGTGTGTTGCAAGACGGTCACGGGTTTCGCTAGGTACTTGAAGTAGCTGAGCAAGTTTATGCTCCATTTTGTCGGTTGGTTTACGAACCGGACGACCAAATGGGAACAATACCACTTTCAATAAGCCACGTAATGCAGCAGAAGGCATATTGTTAATTAAGTCAGCAAGGGCACGTTGGCAAAGATATAGGTGCTCTTGACAAGACCATTGCACAAACGGTAAGTCTTCTTTACGACGACCTTCATCGTTATAGCGCTTAAGCGTTGCTGAAACTAAGTATAGGTAGCTTAATAAGTCGCCTAAACGTGCAGATATACGCTCTTTACGCTTAAGTGAACCACCAAATACAGCCATACAAATATCAGACATTAATGCCAAAGATGCACTGTAACGGGCAGCATTACGGTAATAAACCGCGGTTTCATCGTTAAATGGTACTTTGGTGAAACGTGCACCGGTCAGTGCTAGCCATTTAGTTCTTACCAAGTTCGACATGGTGAAACCGATGTGACCCATCAGGGATTTGTCGAAGCTGTCAAGCGCTTCTTGTTTATCCTTGATAGAGCAAGCTTCAAGTTCAGCTAGCACAAATGGATGGCAACGAATAGCGCCTTGACCATAGATGATCATGTTACGGGTTAGGATGTTTGCACCTTCTACCGTAATTGCAATTGGTGCGCCTTGGTAACCACGGCCAACATAGTTATTCGGACCTAGACAAATCCCTTTACCACCATGAATATCCATAGCATGGATAGTCGAAGCTCGCATTTGCTCGGTTAAGTGGTACTTCAAAATGGCAGAAACTACTGAAGGTTTTTCACCTAAATCTACCGCGCCAGTTGACATGGTAACCGCAGCATCAGAGCTATACGCGTAGCCACCCAGTTTCGCAAGTGCCTCTTCAATCCCTTCCATTTTACCAATAGGCAGTTTGAATTGACGACGAATACGACTATACGCACCACTTGCCACTGCAAGAGATTTAATACCACCGGCAGAGTTTGAAGGAAGCGTAATAACACGACCAACTGACAAACACTCAACCAGCATGCGCCAGCCTTGTCCTGCCATTTTTGCGCCACCAATAATGAAATCCAGTGGTACAAACACGTTCTCACCTTGTGTTGGACCATTTTGGAATGGCACATTTAGAGGGAAGTGGCGACGACCAATTTTTACACCTGGTGTGTTAGTAGGAATAAGGGCACAAGTAATACCTAGCTCTTCTTTATCGCCCAGTAAGCCGTCCGGGTCACGCATTTTAAACGCCAGACCAAGTACAGTCGCAACGGGCGCTAAGGTAATATAACGTTTGTTCCACGTTAAGCTAATACCCAGCACTTCTTTGCCTTCCCATTCGCCTTTACACACAACACCAAAGTCAGGGATAGATGAAGCATCAGAGCCCGCTTCCGGTGACGTTAATGCAAAACAAGGGATTTCATCACCCACTGCTAGGCGAGGTAAGTAATGTTCTTTTTGCTCATTAGTACCATAGTGTTGAAGTAGTTCACCTGGGCCTAACGAGTTAGGTACGCCCACGATAGACGATAGTAAAGTTGATTTACTAGTAAGCTTTTGTAGTACACAAGATTGCGCGTAAGCTGAAAACTCAAGACCACCGTATTGCTTTTTGATGATCATCGCAAAGAACTTGTTGTCTTTTAAGTATTGCCACACGTCTTGCGGTAAGTCCGTCAGCTCGTGCGTAGCTTCCCAATCGTTAAGCATGGCACACACTTCTTCAACTGGGCCATCCAAAAACGCTTGCTCTTCAACGCTCAAGCGTGGCTTTGGAAACTGATGAAGTTTATCCCAGTTTGGGTTACCACAAAATAGGTCGGCTTCCCACCACGTAGTACCAGCATCAATCGCTGACTTTTCCGTTTCTGACATTGTTGGCGTAACTTTTTTGAACGCTTTAAATGCCGGAGCCACGATGTACTGCTGACGCAGGTTCGTTACTGAAAGCGGAATAACAATCGCTAAGAAAATTAACCAAGAGATAATGCCGAATGCACCCGCAAAGGTGCCAACGAGCATAGTAACTGCTGCAATCCCGATAGCGGTATTCCAGCTTGCGCGATGATAACTTGCTGCACTGAGCAAGACAATCAAAGCGAGAACAAATATAAGTGTCATGTTGTTCTTCCTTATAAGAGGTCTGACCACCCAGTTAGACTAGCTGGTTAACGCTGATATTTCAAGCGTCTTGATATCATCACGATTAATTAATTGCAGTCTGTTTGTGACAATTTATTTACGTGTGCCACACATAATTGAAAATCACCGTGAAACCAGCTGTATTTTTAACTTCAGTGGTGTTAGATACCTTAAAAGTGTAAGTAACGTAGTGCAATGTGGCGAAAATGCACATGAATTTTCTTTCAAAAAATCCCTAGTTCTGTCCACTATAATTGCCAAAACTTCATCTAAGGTTGATATTGAAATCTATTATAAAGCTTCTACACTTTGGAGTGCCTTATCTGAAAAGTAATGTATTGATGGACTGCAAAGGAATAGCAAAATAGTGTCATCTACTCTTTCGGTGTTGGTATTACATGCTCACTTTTGCTAGAGCAGTTGGTAACTGATTTATCTTTCATTTTGCCACTGATTTCTCGCGTAAAGTGGTAATAGTTGTTGTCTATGTTAAGGAGAAACAAGATGCAACAAAGTATATTTTGCCTCATTATTATTTTAGCCTTCGTTGCGATGTTAGCGGCTTTTCATTTACTTCCAGAAGCTGTAATTTTTAATGTTTTTAGTAGCTTATTTGCAGCCTTGATTGGCTATCGTTCATACACTCGATGGGCACTTTTGTTATGCTGTATCAATGTACTCGCGATGACCTTTTGTCCCTTACTTGACTCTGGTGGTTGGTTAAGTCTTAAAGGTGCGGTGGTGTTTGTATGTTGTGTGATGTTTTTTGCGATCGCATTTGGATGCAATAAGGAAGTAGCTCAGAATAAAAGGTTTTATTATTAGTTACCTACCTTGCCATGTTAGACTCCCGTCAGTGAACAGTTTTCGCACTTGAACTTGATAAAATTGGTTATAGGGAACCCCGATGCGTATATTAGCCGATCAAAATATGCCCCTGGTAGAGTCTTTTTTCTCAGATATTGGTGAAGTTATCCGTTTTGATGGCCGCAACCTGCGCCCAGAAGAATTAAGCGATGCTGATATTCTCCTTACTCGTTCAGTGACTAAAGTGAATGAAGCCTTGTTGGCAAAGGCCAAGCAACTTAAATTTGTTGGCACAGCGACTATCGGTATTGACCACATCGACACACAATTACTGGCAAGCTCAGGTATCGCATTTAGTAGTGCACCTGGGTGTAACGCGATTGCAGTGGCAGAATATGTGATTAGCGCTATCATGGCCTATGCACAAGAAAGCGGCATTTCCTTGCAAGGGAAAACCATTGCTATTGTCGGGGTTGGGAATATTGGTAAATGTTTAGCTGCAAAAATTGGCGCGTTGGGCCTCAAAGTATTGCTGTGCGACCCGCTAAGATACCAAGACGGCAGTTTGGACTCTCATATCGAGCTTGATGATGCACTCAAGGCCGCAGATATTGTTTCATTTCACGTTCCACTTGTAAAAAATGGTGAGCATAAAACCATACATTTATTGAATGAAGCACGAATTGCGTCATTAAAGCCAGGTATGGTGTTAATCAATGCAAGTCGTGGTGATGTTATTGATAACCAAGCTTTATTAAGGGCGCTAGAAGGCGGGCAGGCGTTAGAGTTGGTACTGGACGTGTGGGAGAATGAACCTAATATTTTGCAATCACTACTACCATACGTACGTTTTGCCACTGTACATATTGCTGGCCATACACTCGAAGGCAAAGCGCGTGGTACACAAATGCTATATGAGGCGGTTTGTAATACGCTAAATCTTAAGCCGCAAAAAACGATAACTGACTTTTTACCTAAGCCTAGTGTTACTGCATGTAAGCTGCAAGATACAGCAAACGAGAACGACTTACTAAATTTGGTACATCTGGTGTATGACGTCCGTCGCGATGATGGCATCATGAGAGCTAAGTTAACTTCACAAGGGTTTGATGCTTTGCGTAAAGCATATCCTGTGCGTCGAGAATTTAGTACAATTGAATTAAATGATGACTCTCCAATCAGTGACAAGCTTTATCAGCTTGGCTTTTCAAAGTGCAGCAGCTAATAACTTGATTGGTATATTACAGAATTGAGGAAGAACAATGTCGCAAAAATTTAATGTTGCGGTGCTTGGGGCAACAGGTCTTGTTGGTAAGCAGATTATAGAACTATTAGCAGAGCGAAAGTTTCCAGTGGATACACTTTATCCGTTGGCGAGCAGTCGCAGTGCGGGTGAAGAGATTGACTTTAAAGGTGAAAAAGTAGAAGTCATTGATGTTGAAACTTTTGATTTCGCGAATGCGCATATTGGACTGTTTTCTGCCGGAGGTTCGGTATCAGAAAAGTACGCGCCGATTGCAGCGGAAGCTGGGTGTGTTGTGATAGACAATACTTCTCACTTTAGATATGACTTTGACGTACCATTAGTTGTTCCCGAGGTAAATAAGGAAAGCTTAGCTGACTTTAGAAATCGTAACATCATCGCTAATCCAAATTGCTCTACAATTCAGATGTTGGTTGCACTCAAACCAATTTATGATGCGTATGGCATCGATAGAATAAATGTGTCAACGTACCAAGCAGTATCAGGGGCAGGTAAAGAAGCTGTTGATGAGTTAGCCAAGCAAACAGCTAACTTAATGAACGCAAGACCAATGGAAAATGAAGTTTTCACGAAACAAATTGCGTTTAACGTTATTCCACAGATTGATGCTTTCCAAGAAAATGGCTACACCAAAGAAGAAATGAAAATGGTGTGGGAGACTCAAAAGATCTTAGGTGACTCTAGCGTGTTGGTAAACCCAACAGCAGTTCGTGTCCCTGTATTTTTTGGTCACGCCGAGGCTATTCACCTTGAAACACGTATGCCTTTTGATCTAGAGCATGTAAAGCAGTTATTGGCGGATGCACCTGGTGTTGAGTTAATTGAAGATGAAACCGATTACCCAACACCGGTCAGCGACGCAAGCGGTAATGACACTGTATACGTGGGTCGAGTAAGACAAGATATTTCGCATCCTCTAGGGCTTAATCTATGGGTTGTTTCTGACAATACTAGAAAAGGTGCGGCAACCAATAGTATTCAAATAGCTGAAGCATTGATTGAAAGTTATCTTTAAGGAGCTTTGTTAAGCCGGTCCCCCCTTAAAGTTTTTAAAATAGCTGGCCATTGCGGCAAACTTATGCCAATAAGTTTGCCGAAAAGTCAATTAGTTGACTATTCTTCTATATTATGCTTTTTCTACATCAGCAAAAAGCATTACAACCATGTTAACTTTCAATACGTTGCAATGGATATTCAGGTGTAACTGGTTTATAGTTTGCATTTGGAATAGAGCTTGCTTCAAAGCCATAATAATAAAATGTCGTTTAACGAGTGTTAAACATTTGAGTAAAGGATCGGCATGCGCGGTTTAGCCTTTTTTAGTATCTTTGTATTCGCACTACTTGCAACACCGGTATACACCCAAGAGGGGGTAGTGTTAAAGGGCCCTAAAGGGGTTGATTACGGGGCTCAAGGTCGATCTATAGGGCCTATCAGACCCACGGATACACTATGGCGAATAGCACAAAAAGTGCGTCCGGACGATTCAGTCACTATTTATCAAGTGATGAAGGCCCTCTATGACAAGAATCCGAACTCATTTTTAGATAAAAACCTCAACCACATGCAGTACGGTACCTACCTGCGCATTCCAACCATTAATGAAATCCGCAGCGTAGATCCTACGCTTGCCAAGCAAAAATCCGATCAGGACGATAGGTTGTGGGACATGAAACGCAAAGGGCTGCTAAACCCTAATGCGATAGAGCAAGCGGATAAAAAAGTCACACAAGCGCGCAAAGTCGACGTTGAAGAAGCAAAAGAAGACTTAACCAACCAATTACGCTCTTTAAAAATGGAGCAAGATATGCGGTTGATGGACTTACAAAAAGAGTTCAAATCTTCAGTGCGCAATGTAGAAGAGATCCTGTCAGAAAATAATAAGTTGAAGCAGCAACTTGGTGCGATTTCCACAGAACTTCAAACAGTACGAACTCAGCTTGGTAAAGATAGTGAAATACAACAACAACTTAAAGCGGTAATCGACCTGCAAAATGAAATGATTGAACAGCAGGCCGCGCAGGCAAAAGCTGAGGAAAGTGACGGTTTGGGAGATTTCTTCAGTTCTATGCCTGGTATTGCGTTGTTAGCGACTTTACCAGCACTACTAGCGCTTGCTGGGTTCATTATGTTTATGCGCAGAAAAAACCAAGCACCTCAAGCTGAAGACGATGATGAGTTTTTACCAAGCACACCTGCTGCGGCAGGAGCCACAGCCGCAGCAACTGCTGCGACATTTGCAGCAGAGCCGGATCCGCTAGATATTGGAGTCGGTGATGAGGATACTTTAGGAAGTAGTGTTCAACTGGATGATGACATACTGCCAGAGGATGATGAGATCACATTTGATTCTCTCGACGATGATTTTGAAGATGGCAACGATACACTAGATCAAGATGAACTTGATAGCTTACTAAATGAAGACATTTCGTTTGACGACAGTCATGAAGAAGACTTTATGCAGCAAAGCTTCGAGGACTCTAGCGATGAGATCCCTCTAGATGTTGACGATAGCAATGATATCTTGAGTGACGGTGATTTAGACGATCTCTTTAATGAGCCTCAGGATGAGGAGGTCGACGTTAGTGATGATGCGCTGGCTGCATTGAGTGAAGAACTAGCTGATGAACAAGTCAGTGCAGAAACTAACGATGACATTGACTCCATTTTAGATGGTGCATTGGATGAAGAGCCTGAATTCAATGGTGACCTTGAAAACGAAAGTTTAATCAATGCTGATGATATTGATGCTTTGTTGAACGAAGCACAAGATGAATCGCAACCAGAGCTGGAAGAAGAGCCGGATATACTTGCAGGGGATGACATTGATGCTTTGTTGGACGAAGCACAAGATGAATCACAACCAGAGCTAGAAGAAGAGCCGGATATACTTGCAGGCGATGATATTGATGCTTTGTTGGACGAAGCACAAGATGAATCACAACCAGTGCTGGAAGAAGAGCTAGATATGCTCGCAGGGGATGACATTGATGCTTTGTTGGACGAAACACAAGATGAATCACAACCAGAGCTAGAAGAAGAGCCGGATATACTTGCAGGCGATGATATTGATGCTTTGTTGGACGAAGCACAAGATGAATCACAACCAGAGCTGGAAGAAGAGCTAGATATGCTCGCAGGCGATGACATTGATGCTTTGTTGGACGAAGCACAAGATGAATCACAACCAGAGCTAGAAGAAGAACCGGATATACTTGCAAACGATGATATCGACGACTTGTTGGACGAGCCATTAGCAGAACCTCAACCTGAGCTTGAAGATGAATTAGAGGTTGATGCAAACGATGATATCGACGACTTGTTGGACGAGCCWWYAGWAGAACCTCAATCTGAGCTTGAAGATGAATCAGAGGTTGATACAAACGATGATATCGACGACTTGTTGGACGAGCCWATAGAAGAGCCTCAAYCTGAGCTTGAAGATGAAYTWGARGTTGAWGCAAACGATGATATCGACGACTTGTTGGACGARCCATTAGCAGARCCTCAACCTGAGCTTGAAGATGAACTTGAAGTTGAAGCAAACGATGATATCGACGACTTGTTGGACGAGCCATTAGAAGAGCCTCAGGCCGAGCATGAAGATGAACTAAACGCTGACACAAGTGGTGACATCGATGACCTAGTAGACGAACCGTTAGTAGAACCTCAACCTGAGCTTGAAGATGAATTAGAGGTTGATGCAAACGATGA
>NZ_RDBW01000048.1:0-34310 GCF_003934235.1 Pseudoalteromonas sp. J010
TTGCGCATTTCTTGATTGTCATAGTGACTCACGTCATACAACTCAAAGTCTAGTACCACTTGCTCTTGTACTTGCTGAACAGCTTTTCCTTCTACACTTGGGAAAGTCGTACGTAAACTGGCGTGCCTTGCAACTAACTGCTCAAGTGCAGAGGTTAAATGCGTTAGGTCGATCGTGCCGTTCATCGTAACGGCACAAGGTATGTTGTATTGTGCGGTTTGCGCGGTCAATTGTTCCACAAACCAAATTCTTTCTTGGGCATAGCTCAATGGCAACACCTCATGTTCTCGCGCTGGGATCGTCATCAAAGCTGGTTGTTGAGCACCTTGCTGCTGGGCAAGGTGGGCAATTAAGTGGTCAAATTGAGATTGTTCAAACAATAACTTCAAAGATAGATCTTTGTGAAACTCGGCACGAAGGTGCGATAATAGCTGCGTTGCTAAGAGCGAGTTGCCACCTAAATCAAAAAAATCTGCACGGTCAGAAATCAGCGACTCGTCTAGCTCAAGCAATTGCGCCCATATTGTTCTTGTTTTTGCGGCAATGGTTGATACTTCAGCCTGATCAAGGTCGTTTATATTAGTGACTATCGGTTGCACTTGTGGCTTCTCGCCTTGAGGTTTAGCGTTCGCGCCTGCAAGCGCTGATAACGCTTTTTTGTCGACTTTACCGTTATGCGTGAGGGGCACTTCGTCAATTTTTATAAATAGACTTGGAACCATGTAATCTGGTAATGCGTCCGCAAGATACTCCTTCAATAGCTCATCTACTTTGGCGCTATATGCGCCAGCTGCAACAAAACACGCTAAGATCTTTTTACTGTGTCCCTCCCCAGTGGCAACAATAAATGCTTCTTGCACCATGGGGTGTTGATTTAATAACGACTCTATCTCACCAAGCTCAATCCGGTATCCTCTTATTTTGACCTGATCATCAACTCGACCGATAAACTCAACCTCACCATCTGGTAAGCTACGCACCAAATCACCAGAGCGATATAATCTAGCCTGACTTAATGTCGGTATCGTGACAAATTTTTGTGCAGTTAATGTTGGGTTATTTACATAACCTCGACCAACACCTGCGCCACCAATTAGTAGCTCACCCACCTCTCCTTCTGCCGCAAGCTCATCACCTTGTTTGACTACGAAAGTTGTGGTGCCGGTTATGGCCTTGCCGATTGAACCAGGAGTATTATTAGGCATAACCACGCCAGAAGTGGCTAC
Source organism: Pseudoalteromonas sp. J010 (assembly GCF_003934235.1). NCBI lineage: Bacteria > Pseudomonadati > Pseudomonadota > Gammaproteobacteria > Alteromonadales > Pseudoalteromonadaceae > Pseudoalteromonas > Pseudoalteromonas sp. J010. Next base: position 1,227 of record NZ_RDBW01000048.1, read on the forward strand.
TACGGTTGTTTCGGTTGGCCCATAGTTATTAACGAGCGTGAATTGATGTTGCTGGGTATCGCTACACGTTAGCTTATCTCCGCCTGTCAGTAAGTATTTTAGTTTTGTACCTTCAAGGTCAACCAAGCTCAGTAGGTTTTGTAAAATCGGCGTCACCAAAAAGCAATGGCTTACCGATTGTGCCGTCAAATATTGTTGAAAAGCACTACTATCCAAAAGCAGTTGCTTATCAACCACATGAATACTTGCACCAGCACATAAATAAGGCCAAATTTCCCAGACAGAAGCATCAAATGCAATATTCGCAGTCTGAGTCGCTATGGTATCGCTATCTACTGCAAAGGCCTCACAATGCCACTCACACAGTGCCGATAAGTTGCGATGTTCTATCATGACTCCTTTCGGACGTCCTGTAGATCCAGAGGTGTAAATAACATAGGCTAGTTGCTGCTCGTTCACACTGCTTTGCAACTGAGCGTTTTCTGTATTTAGTTTTGCAATCGCGTCTTTAATAGCAACGCAACGGTTTGATATATCAACGACTGCCGTTTTTCCTGCGGATAGTGTTTGCAAGCGTGCGAGATACTTAGATTCAGTCAAAATAAGTGCTAAATCACAATCCTCTAGCATGTAGCTCAGTCTCTCCTCGGGGAGGTCTGGATCTAATGAAACATAGGCTCCTCCGGCCATGAGAATGGCCAGCATGGCGATAAACATATCAATTGAACGATCAATACTAACACCAACCCGAGCCTCTCCACTCACCCCTTGCGATTGCAGATAAATAGCAAGTGCACGGCTTTGTTGTAGCAATTCTGCGTACGTAATACTTTCATTATTGTGTATCACCGCGACTTTATTCGGAACCTGTTTTGCCTGCTGCATTACCTGCTCATGTACACATTGGGCACTTTGGGCTGCGTTCACACCAGGCGCACTTTTGGCTGTCGGTACAAGATCTACAGGTTTGTCATCATCCCAGCGCAGATCTTTTACACTATCATTATCACCATCCAAAATGGCAACAAGCAATTTATAGTACCTTTCCATTAGCTGTGACATGTTGGTGTCTGCATATACGGATGGGTTGAACTTAAGTAACAAGTCAAAGTTATCGGGTACCTCAGATACTTCAAGTAATAGGTCAAAATCGCCCTCTTGCGTCACCGCATCAATTGCTGAAATATTGTGCGCCTGCAACACCTCAGCGTTAAACGCATCCATATCAATAAAGTCTTGATAAGCGTATGCAACCTGGAATACTGGGTTTTTACTTTCCTTATCGGCCTGGTTTTCTATCATCGCAGGGAATGGGAAGCTTGAGTAACATAAGCCATCAAACATCACAGACTGAACTCGTTGCAGATAATCTTGGATCAGCATATTTGGCTTACAGGTGCTTCTAATTGGCACCATATTGACAAAGTACCCAACCTCTTCCATAAATCGTTGGTCAACGCGACCCATCACCGGCATCCCAACGATCAGGTCACTTTGTTGACAATATTTGTGTAATACGATTTTAAATACAGCTAAGAAGAACGATGATAATTGCAGGTTATGCTTATCACAGTATTGGTTGACGCGATGTGCTACTTGCTTATCGACGCCACGCTGAAGCGTTTTCCCTTGAAAGCTTACTGATTTATCTGCGGATGCTTGTTGTGGTAGCAGCTCAAACTCAGGTAAAGGTTCGGACAGTTGCTGCTGCCAATATTCACGCATCGCCACCCCCTCTTCGCTTTTGAGCATATCACTTTCCCACTGCACGAAGTGCTTATATCCCAATGACGGAGTAATATCGGCAACATTACCACTGTCTACCTGCTGATAATGATCAAATAAAGCGCGCATCAAAATCATCGATGAGATACCGTCACAGATAATGTGATGAACGGTAAACAAGACCACCACCCCACGATCACCGTCAATAAACACATCAAAACGGGTGAGTGGGCCTTTTTCTATGTCAAAGGGAAGTTTGGCATGCGCTTGCAAAAATTCGATTTTATCCGCTTGTGTTTGCCATGATTTATAGTGATACGAAATAGGCGTTGGTGCCTGATTGGCGAAACTATGAACCAGTGCTTTGTTCTCATTAGTAATGCGTGTCGTGAGAATAGGGTATTGAGCCTGAACTCTTTGCCAAGCCTTTTCTAAGGCCTGTAGGTTCAAGCTTTTATCTGCTTGAAAGCACATGGGAATATTATATGCTCCCATGTCTGGATATAAGCTTTGCAGTACAAATAAGCCTTTTTCTCCAACGGATAAACCGAAACTATCCGTGAGTGTACCGCTCTGTTGAGTATCCTCAGCGCTAAGCTCTACGCTTTCACTGTAGGGGACATCTTCAACCACCAGTAACTGCGTTTTAGTAGAAAAGTTATCAACCAAAAACGCCGACAACTTCTCAATATTAAAATACTGGAAAACAATACTAGGCGAGAGCTTTTCTCTTAGCAGGCGATTTAGACTTTGAATAAGATTAGCAATACCAAGAGAGCTCATCCCAAGGGTTAAAAAGTCAATTTCTTTATCAATTGTCGTCACTGCAACTTGGGTATGTGAAGCAACTTGCTGCTGCAAAAACATCGATACTTTTTCACTGTCACCAAGGGAGCGTTGAATATCTACGTCACTTTCAGCCAGTGAGAATCGCCATAGTTGTATATATTTATCAGACTCTAACACTTGATTTGACGTAGTGTCATCGCGCAGCGCTGTCGCGTGCTCATGCTGCACCTTTAATGGCTCACTTTGAGTATACCAACATTTTACTTTAGCGAATGGATATAACGGTAACGCTATCGCACTGGCAGGCACACCTTGCCATAGCTGCTGCCAGTTAATTTCAACTCCACTGAGCCAATACAACGCAATACTTTGCCAGTTGCGCTGGTTTAAGCACACGCTTACTTGCTGAGGAGAAATATCAGACGCTAACATCTTAGTTAAGTGGTTATCACTCACTTGCGTGACTTCAGCGTAGTAAATGCCCTTTGCGGTGAGTTTCTCAACGCCCTGCAATCCTTTGTCATCAAGCAAAGAGAGCTTATTATGCAGCTCCGCAACCGAGCTGACTTGAATAGCCAAGCGACAATTCATTAACTCACGACCAGTTTGCAAGGTGTAAATCAAGTCATTCAAGACACTTGGTTTATCTTGTAACTCGCCGACATAGTCTTTCATGGAGTGAATATAGCGCGTTAGTGCGGCGGTATCTTTTGCAGATAAAATAAATAGCTGAGTACCTTGAGCAACTTCATCTCGTTCGATACTTGGAAGAGTATACTCTTCCATACCAATGTGAATATTCACTCCACTATCGGCAAACGAGTTTACCCCAGCGCGAATTGGGCTATTATCATCTTTGCGAATACGCTCGAATGGGATTTCTTGATCCGCGATATACAGTGGGTGGTTGTTGCTCTCAACATCAATAAAGTCACTGGTGGTATTTTTTGTTAACGTCGCAGGGAATTTTTTATGATACAAAGACAATGCAACCTTAATGACACTGGCGATACCACTGGCAGGCTCCAAGTGGCCAATATTGCCTTTGACACTGCCAAGTGCGCAGGACTTACTGACTTCACCCCCCGTAGACAGCGCATTTTTAATTCCTTCAAACTCGAACGAATCTCCCCACTTTGTTGAGTAGCCATCGACTTCAATATAGTTTAATGCGCTGACTGGCATCCCAGCTTTGCGATAGCAATCTTCTATCAGTTTTGTGATAGCTTCATGCTTTATCTCGGAGATAAAGTGCGCATTGCCTCGGTTATTTTGGTGACACTGATGGATCACGCTGTAAATTTTATCATTATCGCGTTGTGCATCAGCCACACGCTTGAGTACCAGCACCCCAACACCTTCACCACGTGTAAAACCATCCGCAGCTTTATCAAACACACCACAAGTGCCTGTAGGCGATAACATTTCATACTGGCTGCCAATAACAAAGTCATCGGCGAACAAGTTCAGACACACACCGCCTACAATCCCAAGGTCAGACTCATGGTTGAGTAGACTATAGTATGCCCGATTAATCGCCACAGCAGAGGAGGCGCAATTAATATTAAAGGTCTCACTCGGGCCACAAAAATCAAACACAAACGACAATCGATTGGCCAAATAATATGACTGACTCGATGAGTTAAATGCTAAGCCTTCTGGTAAATTGTCAAAGCTTCTGAGGTAGTGCTCATATTCATTGTATTCATGGCCCACAAAAATACCCGTATTACTTCCTTGTAAGGTTGATATATCAATACTGGCATCTTGAATGGCATGGTAGACCTGCTCCATCATAAGGCGCTCTTGCGGATCAATTAGCTCTGCCTCTCCTTTTGAAAAGCCAAAGAAGTCATGATCAAAAGCATCAAAATCGGCAATTTGTGCCCCCCATTTGGTCACTGATTTACCCGCACCACCTTGCTGTTGGTAATACGTTTGCCAATCCCATCTCTCTGTGTTTACCTCCGAAATGCTGACTTTCTGGCTGAGTAAGTTGTGCCAAAATGAATCAATATCAGGTGCATCAGCAAAGCGACAGCTCAACCCTACAATAGCGACTTTATTTTTTGAACTCTGTTCAATGTCACTATTTTGTGATTGTTTTTGTGAGTAGTGTTGCTCCAATACCTCTCGATATTCCGATGCCAGTACCGTGGTCACCGCTTCTTCATTTTCGAACTGACGGTGGGTTAAATCTATTCCGTAATTTGCCAGAATAATATCTAATAATTTCGCCACTTCAGCTGAATTAACCTGCTCCGCCTTTTTCGGTCTTGATTTTACCCGCGATGATTTACGGGTACGAGCTCGCTCACTCAGCCCCTGAGTAGGGGCTGGGATTTGCTCCGCTTCCACAATCGTGTCAGTGTCGCTCGAATTTGCCAGTACTGGTGTTGCTGCAACTTTACTTTCAAGTTTTTGCTCTGTGGGAGCAGGCTTGCTACTGGCAACAACTTTATCAATTAACATTGCCAATTCAAGTACGGTATTCACTTCAATAAACTGTGCTGGATTTAACGAAATAGAAAATTCTTCTGTTAGGTTAGAAATAAGCTCAAGGGTAATGATTGAATCCATACCGAAGCTTTCTAATTCTGCATCAAAATCTAGTCTGTCTTTCGGAAGCTTTAATGTTGACTCAACAATTTGTCCAACTTTTTCTAGTACTAATTGGTCTACGGTAGTGGTCACGACTAGCACTCCTCTTGCTGTAATTTTTTCAGGTCGGCGTTAAGCAAGGTCTGCCAATCATGTGTACTTGGCGTCGCCTCCGGTGTTGCGACTGCAACGTTGGCAGGCTTAGGCTTGGCCTGTTGCGTAGTTTCCTGAGCTTGGTGCTGTTCACGCTGTTCTTTTTTGAAGAAGTTATTATCAATCAAGCGTGACATGCTGGTCTTCACTGCGCGGATAACATCTTCTATATCCTGCTCAGTATGTGCCATGGTTAAAAAGCAATTCCCTTGAATATTAGTTTCTACACCATTCATTCTTAATAAGATGAAAAACAGTGCTTCAGTGATCCCCCAGTAGCTATCTACAAACCTAAACCTAAACAGTGAGCCAAAGTAATCGATCACAACGGGCAGTCCTTTAGATCTAAAAAACTGATTAAGTTGTTGCGCCAAATAGGCTGTTCTGTCATTTAAGATAGTATGAATACAAGACCCATTACTACACCCTTCATCACTTGAGCATTGTTTATCCAGCTCGGTCAGCACGGCATGAGCCGCTGCAATTTTTAACGGATTTTGAGTATGCGTGCCAGCCATACCTGTACGTTTAGATTTTGGCATAGAGCCATCGTCCAAGTCCCAAGTACCACCATCCACTAGGTCTAAATATTTTGCAGAGCCGGCAATAACCCCCGTTGGTAACCCTCCTCCGGGGATTTTTCCGTAAGTCGCTATATCAGCTTTGATACCAAAATAACCTTGTGCACCACGTTTTCCTACCCTAAACCCGGTGATCATTTCATCAAARATAAGGGGAATATCTTGCTCTAAAGTCAATGTACGCAACGCCTTAAGAAACTGCGTTGGCTTAATATAAGGGTGCCTTGATTGTACTGGCTCCACTAAAACGCATGCGATTTCATCAGCGCGTTGCTCAATGATTTTTAGTTGCTCCGCAGAGCCGTAGTCGAGCACAATCAACTGATCCGCATACTCTTGTAACATGCCAGGCCCTACGGCAAGACTGTTACCTTGTAAATCAGCCATCGCGGTCACTGCATCAGAAAGCCCATGGTAAGCGCCATCAAAAATCACCACCTTTTTCTTTTGCGTTGCTGCGCGCGCGATGCGCACCGCAAACATCACCGCTTCGGTGCCAGACTGTGTAAATAGCACCCTTTCATGACCAGTCATTTTGCTAAATAGCTCACATGTTTCAAAGATCATATTGGAATAGCCCGCCAGAGGGATCCCCTGATCTAAACTGGCTTTTACCGCATCAACAATAGGTGCATATTTATGACCAAAGATATTAACGCCCATGTCCCCTGAAATGTCGATGTATTGGTTCCCGTCAATATCACGTACATACGCCCCTTCTGCACTTTTGTAGGTAATTTGGAAGTGCATTTTCTTCAAGTCTTTAATTAAATGAAACGGCCGACGCTGGTCAACAAAATGTACTTGATGCTTACCTATGTTCTTTTTCGACTGTGGCACAAATGCCTCATACTCTTGCGTCAGTTCACTAATAAATTGACGGTGTGCCGCAGATAGCTCACGCTGATCTATCGCAGCTAGCTTATCTTCGGTCAGTAAGTTTTGCTCAATCAAGCTGGACTTTAGCTGGTTTAATAGTTGAGTTTTGTTTGCATCTGACAACTTTTCAAATTGTGCAAGTGCTGCTTGTTTATCAATATTCTTAGATAAAATGCTTGTTATAAATTCTTGTGTTGCAACTGACATTTAAAATTCCTCCATCAACGCTTGCGCTAAAAGCTGCTCAAATTGCGCTTCATGCTCTTGGTGTTTACTACTAACAAGTTTGTCTTTATCACTGCTGTAAAACACCTCAAGTAAAGATATAAACTCATCAGCTTGATCACTTGTATCATCTGTTTTTGTGGCTAGTTCGAACGTCACACCTCGTAAAGTCGTAATGACTTTACCCATCTCATTCGTGAGATCGATATCCAGTTTGACGACATCATTGTTTTGATACGCTTTTGAGTAACGTATCCAGGCATATATATTCTCAGGCATCGCTGCATGCACATGTACTGTTTCAACCTTAATGGGTTGGTTAGCACTTTGTTTGTTAAAACCACAGCTTAGGCCTATCGCAGCGGTTAATACTGGTTCTAATAGTGCGGGGTGAAGTACAAAGTCAGACCCCGCGTTGACCAGCTTATCCGATAGCTTCAGGCCAATCAGCAGCGCTGTGCTATCCGCTTTAACCTGCGTTACATCACATGTGTCACTCGAGATATAATCTTGTACTGTTTGCTCGAATAACCCATTGGCTGCGATGTTTTGACTAATATGGGCTAAATCAATCACGGTATCTGCTTGCGCGGCGAGCCCCTCAACACTTGCTTGAAATAGTATTTCTTCTTGCGAACCGAGTACTTCAACCTCAATAACGCCTTCATCTTCTTGCTCATATACTGCAATAGACACAGGCTGCGTGACATCAAAGATTGTTGACGGCGACCATACCAAATCGTCCAGCACGTAGTGGCCGCCCAGCTCTTGTGGTGCTACAGCAAGCGTATGTGCAACACGCGCCATTTCAAAGAAGCTCGCGACACCCAGTTGGTGCGTTGAAGTAGCGCCATCAGCACCCGCTGCGATAAAGAACTCATCGCCAGTAAAGCGTGATTGATATGATTGCTGCGCCAATGTTGATGTATTTTCATGCACCAACGGATGCAGTTGTACGACCTTCGATGTAGCCTGCGTCTCATCGTTCAGTGCAGGTGTTGGTACATCAAACCAGCAACGCTGACGCTCAAATGGGTAAGTTGGTAAGCTGACGCGAGTAGGCTTGCCAGTATGGTATAACCTTTGCCAATCAAGCTCATGCCCATTTACCCATGCCGCTACTAACTCATCTAGGTTGTTATCATCAAACCAATGGGCGATAGTTTCTGGCGCAATGTCAGCACGCTCACTTCCCTTGGTCGTTGGGCTTTGATAAATATCTGGTGTTGTTTGCTCAGCAATATACGCATTCAGCTTAGTTTTCACTTCTGCAATGGAGCTGGCTACAAAGCCGATACGATCTTTCATCGCATCCCTACCCACTTGCAGTGTGTACGCAAAATCAGCCAAGCTCACCGGAGTTTCTTCTAAATGCGTTAGCATCAACTGTGCATACACTTTTAACCGCTCTGTACTCTTTGCCGATAGTACGATTGGCATCGCTTCATCACGCATACTTACCGTTGGCGTTGCAGTGTATTCTTCTAGCACCACGTGAACATTCGCGCCACCAAAACCAAATGAACTAATACCCGCTCGACGTGGATAAGCATTACCTTGTGGATCCCTGACAGGCTCCCAATCATGGGTTTTATCTGCCATATAAAACGGCGTTCCCTTTAAGTCGATATAAGGGTTTTGCTTTTCAAAATGCAATAAAGCTGGAATTTGCTTATGCTTCATTGACATCAACACTTTTAGGATCCCTGCAATCCCTGCCGAGGTTTCCAAGTGGCCAATATTTGACTTAGCTGATGTTAGCGCAATATGTGGCACTTCTGCTTTAGGCTTATTGTGTTGCTTGTAAAGCACAGAAAACGCTTTTTTCATCGACTGAATTTCTATTGGATCACCAAGGCTGGTACCGGTACCGTGACACTCAATAAAGCCCACTGTTGTTGGATCTATTTTAGCCTTTTCATACGCTTCAATAAGTAGATCGGCTTGTGCATTCGGATTAGGCGCAGTCAACATGGTGGCTTTACCACCATGGTTTTCAGCGGTGGCTTTTACCACGGCATAAATGTGGTTACCTTCCTCAACCGCTTTAGAAAGTGGTTTGATAAGAATCGCACCAGATCCTTCACCACGGACATAACCATCAGCTCGCTCATCAAAAGTCTTACAACGACCGTCGCTTGCAAGCATACCTGCCGCACCAAAAGAAATATGGGCAGCTGGCGTAAGCATGACTTGCACACCACCGACAATAGCCATGTCGCAGCTGCCTGTGTGAATTGACTCTATAGCACGATGTAATGCAACCAATGAGCTTGAACACGCAGTATCTAGTGGTGCACTTGGCCCATGTAAATCCAATAGGAAAGAAACTCGGTTAGCCAGTACCGCATGAGAGGTGCCAGAAGCCGAATAGCCATTTAGCTCAACATCTTGCGCTCCCATCAAATCAATATAATCTCGCGTTGCAGCACCCACAAATAAACCGGTTTTAGAGCCTGCTAAGTCCGACACCTTGTGTCCGGCATCTTCAATGGTACTCCACACGGTTTCCAAGAAAATACGCTGCTGTGGATCCATCATTTCAGCTTCTCGTGGTGAAATTCCCCAAAATAATGGATCAAACTTATCGACTTCGCGCATAAACCCGCCCCACTTGGACAGGGTTTTATTTTCTTCTTTAAGCGGATCGCCATAGTATTCTTGCCAATCCCAGCGGTCTTCAGGAATTAGCGTCACCATGTTATTTTCTGAATCTCGCAGTTTTTCCCAATACTCTTTTAGGTTATCCGATTGTGGCATGGTGCCACTGGCACCAACAATCGCAATTGGCATATCAATAAAACGGTTTTCAAATGAGAACGAACTCGGCGCGGCTTGAGCTGGAGTTGCGGAGTCAGGAGTCCACCCTTTATTGGTGATCACCGCAGCGGCATGCTCATTGACTTGCTCGTTTGCAGTTTCAACTTGAACAGCCCCAGCGCCTTGCGAGCCTTGGTGAACTTGCGCGACTGACTCTATATGCTCGTCAACCAAATGCGCACTGATCTCACGTAGGCTCGGATATTCAAAGAACAGAACCGGTGTTGCATCAGTACCATAAATATCATTGATTGCGTTTGCAAAAGTCGATAATCCAATCGAGTCAAATCCTAAGTCCATTAAGATTGAATCCAAGTCAATATCTGCTTTGTCTAGCTTCAAGAAGTCCATGACAATATCAGACAACTGCTGCTGTACTTGGGTCGTTAATTCATCATCTTGGACGGATGAACTTGCTGTATTATCCGTCGCCGAAAGAGGCGTTTCTTGCGCCACAGGCTCAACAGCTTCGGTCAGCCCCCACGCCCGCTCGATTTTTTCTTGATCCCCTTCAATAATGGCAAATCTGGCTTTATCTGTATTTAACCCTTGAACAAAAGCTTGGATCCCAACTTGGGTTTCAAGTGGACTGATCCCCAAGTTTTGCTTAAAGAAATGGGCGGTTTGCTCATCAAGCTGCATACCTCCTTCAGCCCATATAGACCAGTTAATACTGAGCGAGCGACCACTACGCTCACCTTGAGATACTAACTGTGCACGGCCTTGGGCAAATGCGTCCATAAAGTGGTTGGCATAAGCATAATCACTCTGTCCGGCATTACCCGCAAGGGCTGCAAGTGAAGAGAATAAGACAAAGAAATCAAGGTCTAAGTCCTTCGTCACTTGATCTAAGTGTGTGGTACCGAAGACTTTTGCTGCAAAAACATCATCTAAATCTTTGGCTGATTTATTACGTACATAAGCATCTCTCAACACACCCGCACTATGAATTACACCATTTAGTGAGCCAAAGGCTTGTTGTGACTCAGTCACCACCCGAGCGACTTCCGCATATTGAGAAATATCTGCGGCAATATAAATTGCGTCACCACCAAGATCCTTCAACTTAGCTAGCTTTTCAGATTGCGCGTCGGAAAGTGGTGAGCGGCCAGTCAGTACCAACCGAGCTTTGAACTCTTTGGCAAGAAATTCAGCAAAAATAAAGCCTAATCCACCAGCGCCCCCCGTAATTAGATACACTCCCTGCTCTTTGATAGCGGCATTGTCAGCATCTGGTCGCAGCAACGCCTCACTCATATCAAAGTGAGTGATTTTACGAACTAACCTCTGACCATTGCTATAACGGACGGTATTGGACTTACGCGCATTCGACTCTGACAATAGAATATTGGCAAGCGAGGTAAACTGCGAAGCGGTAGACTCCACCTCTAACACGGTACAAACTAATTTCGGATTTTCTGCCACAAAAATATTTAAAAATCCGCTGATCGCATCGTTGTGTGGCTGTACTTTATCTTGTTCAAATAGTGAAAGGTGGGTAATTTGACATCCCATCTTCGCGAGTGCAACTTCCTTACAAACAAATAAGAAAGAATACACTCCAAGCTGCAACGCTTGGCGAAGCGCGGTGTCATCACCATTACCCACAACGTTATCGGTATTGTCACAAGACCACGCAAATACCAGGTGGGTAATATCCGCTCCCGTGTTTGACAACTGCGCAAACACTTGGCTGATATCAGCCTCTGAGCCTGGGCTTACGGTATAAGTATGCGCATCTTCTTGTGTAAACGAAGTGCCGGGTTTGACCAAAATCACTGATGATGACGCACCATTTTGTTCACGATAGGCTTCTCGTAACCCTTCATCACAGGCAAACAATAACACAGTGCCTGAAACTGACTGTTGCTCTGTTTGCGCTTGCTCTGTTGTGAGCCACGTTGTTTCATAATGCAGCTGTTCAAAACCGTGCGCTGCTGAGCTTGGCTTTTCATGTACCTCAGTCAACGGAACGCCAACCGAATCTCGAATTTTAACCAGTACCTTACCTTGCTCATCCACAATGAAAACATTCTTTTTCGACAGCTTAGATTGCTTACCTGGATTTGCCTCTACCACATAGCTGTAACATTGGCTGGTAATTGGGTGCAGGATCTCAACTTCACCCAATGAGTATGGCACCACCATGCCGCCGCCAGCACCTTGACCCCCACCTAATTGCGCCCCCATTAGCGCTTGGAATGAGCCATCTACCAATGAGGGGTGTAAGACATAATCGGCTTTGTTGCTGTTCGCTATCTCTGGTAGTGACAGCTGGCCAAGCACTTCTCCCTCACTCTTATAAACGGTTTGTAGAGTTTGGAAACTCGGCCCTAGGTGCAATCCCAGTGATTTAAATAACGGATATGCTTGCTCAGCGTTGACCACTTCAACACACCGCTCACGGATTGTCTCTATATCAATGTATTCATCTTGTTGCTGTGTTTGTGGATCGAAGTTAAGTCGCCCCTGAGAGTAAACTTGACGCGTTCCGTCTTCTTTGTCGCTATAAAATTCAAACTGAACTTCATGCCCTTTGGGGGTGAGTTCAACAAAGACTTCATTTGGAACCGATTGCTCCACGGTTAGTGGGCTAAGCCACACAATATTTTTGATCATGTTCACTGGACGGCCAACTGCCAGCTCACCCGCTTTGCGCGCAAAATCTAAATACGCAACTCCTGGCAACGTCGGAATATCAGAAACTAAATGGTCAAAAATAAAGAATTCTTTATCTGTAAATGTTTTCTTAAAGACCTGACGCTCAAAGGTTGACTCATTACTATCTATCATGGGGTGCAGAGCTGAGCTAGCAGACAGCTCACCACTGTGGATTGATTTCGTTGCTGGTACCCAATGACGTTTATCAGCAAAAGGGTAAGTCGGTAATGAAACCCGCTTACCATTAGGCAGGTGGTGACAAAGCTGCCAGTCGGCTAGAAAACCACGGGCCCAAAGCTGTGCTAACTTTTTATTGTTTTTATTTTGCACTACGGCTTGAATAACATCCTGTTTTTCAGCACCACTTAGTAGCTCACTCAACTCATCATTATTTTTAACGTTACCAACGATCACCTCTTCGTCAGGCTTGCCATCTACATAATGCTGCAGCTTGGCAATAAGCGTGCTGTGATCAGCGGCAATAACCGCAACCCGGTGCGCAAAATCACGTCGCCCAGTACGTAAAGTATGAGACATATTGATTAAATGATTCAGATCTCCCTGTAACGTTTGGTGACGTTGAAGGTGTGCGATCAGCCTTTTGGCCATCTCATGAAGCTGCGCTTCAGAGCGCGCCGATAAAGGGAATATAAGCGCTTGTTCTACAAGGTCTGCTTGCACTTTAGCGTCTACATATTGTTCAAGAATAACATGTGCATTTGACCCCCCAGCACCAAAAGAGCTTACACCAGCGCGCATTGGGTAAGTCTGACCTGCAATTGTTTTAGGTGTCCATGGACTTGCTGATTGCTGCACCATAAATGGGCTATCAGCAAAATCTATAAATTCATTCAGCTGTTTGGCATGTAAAGACGGAGCTAATTGCTCATGCTTCATTTGTAGTAATACTTTGCAAACCCCAACCAATCCTGCGGCAGCTTCTAAGTGACCAATATTAGTTTTAATAGAACCAATGGCACAGCTTTGTTTATCAACGTTATACTCTGCAAAAGCTTTATTTAATCCAGATATTTCAATCGGGTCGCCAAGCTCTGTTCCGGTTCCATGCGCTTCAATGAAGCCAATCGTGTTGGCATCAATATCTGCTTTTTTCAATGCCGCTAAAATAACATCGGCTTGTGCATTAGGGTTTGGCACAGAGTAACCACTGCTTTTACCACCATGGTTAACCGCAACCCCTTTTATTACCCCTTGAATGTTATCGCCATCCGCGATGGCTTGCTGTAGCTCTTTGATGTAGATGGCACCGACACCTTCACCTGCGACATACCCATTTGCACCTTGCCCAAAACTACGGCATACCCCATCTTCAGACAATGCACCTCCAGCCCAGCTCATTTGCTGCTTAGCAGCATGGAGATCTAAGTTGACTCCACCCACGATCGCTGAATCACATTCACGATTGTGAATGGCTTCACATGCTAAATGCAGTGCAGTCAAGCTTGCTGAACAGGCTGTGTCTACCGCCATACTCGGACCACTCAAGTTCATATAATATGAAACTCGGTTTGCAATGCTCCACAAAAAGGAATTAGTGATGATTTCTTCACCAAGCAAGCGCTCTTCTGCACCTAAGGTTTGATACATTGTCCAAACAGCACCAACAAAAACACCAACACGTCTAGGTTGATCTGCTGCACTGAGTATCTCAGGGTAATAGCCGGCATCCTCTAAAGCTTCCCACGCCACTTCCAAAAACAAACGCTCTTGTGGGTCCATCGATTCAGCTTCACGTGGCGCAATATTGAAAAAGACCGAGTCAAAGCGATCTACCGCATCGATGAAGCCACCACGGTACTTGCTGTAAGCACCATTATAACGTCGTGAATTGAAACGCTCGTCCGGTATCTCAGTAATAGAGTCTTCGCCCGCCAGTAAGTTTTGCCACAATTCATCTAAGTTGTTGGCACCAGGATAGCGCCCCGCCATCCCAATAACTGCAATATCTTTACCTGGCAATTTGGACTCCATAGGAGTATCAGCCTGGTGAGATTGCACCTTTGCACCTCGCGCCTGATTGTTCGTTTCGCTAGCACTCAACGGCACACTTGGCGCTTCATTCGCGCATTCCTTTTGCACCTCATCAGCCAATACTTCCTTCACAGTCTCCGCCTCCTGAGCATCTTGTGTACACGTGGTATTATGGTATTGCTTCACCGCGTAGCTACAATGAATATCACCGATCCCACTTTGCCCATCTTGCAGTGCCAGCTGCGGAATATCAGCAAATTCAGTCCACGCATTCACAATTAACTCAGCTACGGTAGCCGCGGCTTCATTGGTCATTCCGGCAGGAATCGCAATACGAACTAAGCCGTTAAGTGCACTATCTTTTTGCATGCCAACACTGTGTTCACCTGCACAGATACCTGTTTTGCTATACAGCCAAGCGATAAACGACGCTACCGGCTGTTCAAATGTGTTAAATGGTGCAATCTGCTTGGTGTCCACCAACACACAGTGTCCGCCTTCTGCGTGCGCGATAGGCAAGTTAGCATGCTTAAGCGTCTGGCTAATTTTAATTGCCTGAGATACACGCCTATCCACAAGTCCAACTATCTGTTCTTTGTGTGTCATCGCATGTGCAATTAGCTTTTTATCTAAGGCATCGACGCCCGAGCTATGCTGTTCGATAACTTGCTCGATAGCAGCGAATAAAGCAGGGTCTTTAACCGCAACAACGCCCCCTTTATCGACACAGAAGTTTTTACCCAGACTCATCGTGATGGCATCTGCCTGCTGCAACAACTGACGTACCACTTGCCATGTGTCAACACTTGCCAAGGTAGTGCTTCTTGCTTTAAGTAATAAAGCATTATCAACCACTCTTGTGGCATCTAGCACCAATGGTACTGAGTACTGTGATAACATCTGTTTGATGTGTGCTAAATGCTCAATGCTAACGGGGTGGCCACCCACCGCATTCGTACTTAACTCCATACAGACAAACGCAACTGGTTTATCGCTCGCTTTAAGTGCATTGTGTAGCGCATCAATATTTATTGCGCTGGTATTTTCATCGCTAACTGAAATCTTAAACGCACTGCTATGAGGTAACTCAACAGCACTCAAGCCATTGCCAATTTGGTTAAATAACCAAGTAGGGAATAGCAAGTTTTGTAACACCAGTCCTTTATTTGGCCACGCTTGGCATAATGCGTGTTCAGCCAGCTCTCCTGAATTAGTCAACGCAATATATGGCAGTGGAATGATGCTTTCTAGCACCCTTTTTATCTCTATTGGTTGTTGTAATTGACCGTGTAATCTTGCCATATAGTTTTTGATAAACGGATTACTCAGCTTCGCCCACGAATCCGTTTTTAAATCAAAACGTACTTTGTCTACAGGAATATTCAGCGGGTTGAAGCCGTTATCTTGTAGCGTAGTGAGATATTCGGTGCTATCACCGCTAAGCGTTGGGGCAACATTTAATTGAGGTTTAGCCTGCTCTTTATGCTTTGATACCGCTTTTTCAGGTGTTGCTGCTGTGTTATTTTCTGTATTGCCGAGTGCTTTTTCTGGATCTGCAATCATCATAATGATGTCGATAATATTGTTGGGATCACTGCCCTCTAGTGCACGGCATAAATATATGGTTTCGTTAACTGGCCTAAATTTATTTTTAAACTGCATATTACCTTCATCATTGAAGATTTTCAGTTCACGCAGTTCATCTAGTGCTTTATCTACTTGGGGGTCTGGATTATCTGAAGGTGCCAATTTACACCCATACGTTCCCCCTAGACTCAATAAATTACAGCCTTCTTTTACTAACAGTTTGATCATTTCAACAATGCCAAACTCTAAGCCGCCAAGCGGCATGTTCTTGGGATAAAATTCCAAGTCCATCAAATAGCCGTTATCCTCTGAGGCCATTGATGAGATCAGAATAACGTTTTGCAAGGTATCGTTCAGATACGTTAAAAATAGTCGATGGACAGGTGCTAAAGTACCCGAAAGAATTTCTTCTTTGACCTTATAAATTAATGGATTAACCATCGTCCTTTGTTCACACCATTGATCAATAATGTGGGCAATCTGAGTATCAGTTTGCGGGTCTGTACCGCACTGATATTCTTTGGTAAAGCAGTCACCGTTTTTGTTAAATTTTGAAACTTGGTATCGCAACCGGCGCATTGCACTGCCTTGCAGCGTAAATGATTGTAGATCCACAACCCGTTGCACGACACCAAAAGGAGTAGCTGAAAAAGGAATATCACCCACATTTTTGATGGCAATATCAGAGAACAAATTTAATTCTAGGGCATGATTTTGACAGTAGTCCCACAGCTCTTTTGTGAGTTCTTTCAGGTACTCAGGTTCACCGGTGTAGGCATAAACCAATAAAATGTTTTTTGCGCGACTAAAATTGAAATAGCCGCGATGCGATTTACCTATAAATAAGTAAGGTGCAATATTTCGGGTACCACGAGAAATCGACGTTTCGTTTTGAAACCGGGTCAATAGCGACTCAACAATCGCTTTGCATTGGGCATTTTTATCAAGATCTGTTTCAAGCAAGACGATACTTTCATGCGTCGGTATCACTGCCTCATTAGCTTGGCATGGCTCAGTGATAACACTTGGCGACGGTGTCGCATCACCGCCCAGTTCAGAAGCAAATTTAGTCGCTAATGTCCCTTGATGCTTCTTTATAAAGTAGCGTGATAGATCATCAATATTGAAGTTTTCAAACAACAGGGTCTTGGGTAATGCACCAAAATCAGATTCTAATTTTTTGATGATTTTTAGTACATGGAATGAGTTAACGCCCATTTCTGCAAAAGGGGTAAAAGAATCGAATTCTACGCCACCAACGTCTAACTCTTCAGAGATTAACGACTTAAGATATAACTCTGTTAATTCTTCTAATTTTACCTGGTCAATCATGTTATCTCTCTAGAAATTAAGAAAGAGCAAAACTCAACTATCTCGTTATTACAATTGAAGTAGCCTCATACCATCAATGCCATTTAGTCTTCATACTGACTCAATTTGAAGCAGTAAATTGGTATAAGTATCTTCTACTGAACGAGTTTCACTCAGAAATTATAAACTCACAAACTAACGAACGAAGCACAACCTGCTGAAAAATAAACCTATCTATAAGGGTTATGCGTTATTGCTAGCTGTCGAACGTTACCTACATAATTCATTTCAATCGCATTCATTTTCTAACCCACATCACTTTGACTTAATGCTTTAGTAACTTGGTGTACGCAATTGATAAAAGCCTTCATCCATACAAGTTGCACTTGCTGGAGTCTAGGGTTGTTAACCTGAATAACGAATAGTTAAGGTGAGCTGTGTAAAATCAGCACCCCTTTATACCAATACGCTTAATTCAGACTAATTGGCATTATCTAACTTTCAGATTAACTTACCGTTTAACATCGATGTGGTTCTCAATTTTAGAAAGGTAACCGAGCCCATATCGTTTCATAAAATTAACCTGAGGTTTGGATAAGGAATGTTCCAACTCATTATTGCTAAAGCACAACTTAATTTTTTCCTTGTCTAGCCAGAGAGTTTTAGGGAAAACACCGCTCCCGCGTCCTGCTCTCGCTAAGGTACCTACATCCTGTAGGCAAGGCGAATTTACGTACCAATAGCTGGCTATTGGAAGTGAATTCAACGCAGTTAGCACTAAAACTGGCTGCTAGAAAGGCATTAATTATCCGCAGCTCAGGTTAATAAAGCCTTATCAGTAGTCTTTGCTTACTTAATAAGGCTTATCTTATTTACTCGTACCGCAGTGCTTCGCTAGGTTCCATAGCGACTACACGTTTTGTTGGTACATAGGTTGCGAATAGTACCGCAGCGCTGATGATGAAAAGTATCACCACTGCGACAATGATTAGGTCAACCTCAGAGACACCTAACATTGAAGACATCGCAAATGCCATTAACACACCGACCACGAAGCCTGGGATCCCACCCCATAGTAATTGCTTCACTCCAGTCATTAAAAATTGTTTGGTCACGATCTTTTCCGTTGCTCCAAGCGCACGCTTGATACCTATTTCTTGGGTTTTCTGATTAATCGTATTGGCAACAACACCATAAATACCACTTGTTGCTAGGAACACAGCTGCGATACCAAACAAACCAAATACTGACGCGATAAACATCATGCCACTGGTATGGCGTGAAATCATTTCTTCATAAGACTCAACTCTAAATACAGGAATATCTGGGTCTATAGAGCTGACAGTTTGGCGCAGCGTATTCGTCACATCCGCACGAGCCGTGTTCATCGCCGCTGCAATCGTTAACTGCATGACTGGCGCTTGGCTCACAGGACGATATACTGATGGACGCTTACCTGACGATTCAAATGACGGCCCATGAATGGTGTGCTCGACGACACCAATAACATTTAACCACTCAATCTGCGCCCCATTACCATCATCATTGGCAATACGGATACGCTTTCCTAATGGAGACTGACCATCAAAGTAGCGCTTCACAAAGCTCTCTGTCACAATAACAGTGCTTTTATCTAATCCTTTATCTGCACTATTAAAGTGTCTTCCTTCAAGTAAGCGAACTTGTAATTTTTCTAGCCCATCTGTAGATATGCGCACATAGTTTGCTTGCGGGTAACGGTCTTTTCCTTGGCCTTGGTATTCCTTCCCTTGCACTGCAACTGGCGATGACTGGGCATACTCGCCAGGCAGTGCCGATGCTACAACAACATTACTCAAACGCGACTGCGCTTCTAGGTTTGACAATAATGTATTGGTGAACGCAACTTTATCTTGCTCGCTCGGGTAGCTGGTATTATTTAGCATTAGTTTTGCAGTCAGCGTATTGTCGACCTCAGCACCATAATCAGCTTGCGTTGCTTTATACATGCCTAATAGCATAGCGCATGATGCAATCAGTACAGCTAAAGACACAAATATTTCGCTGATAATAAGAAAACGGTTGAAGCGTCCAGCTTTACGACCCATCGCGCCACGAGTACCATCTCGTAAGATCTGGTTAAAATCTTCACCTGAATTTTTCCATGCAGGTAATAAACCTGTAACCGTAATCGTAAATACGATAAAAATAGAGAAAAGAGTTATGGTGTAAGCATCAATACCAAAATTCCACCAATATGGCGGCTGTCCTGCAAACAGATCATTAATCACCGATGCAGTTACATTCAATCCCCAGCTGATACCAATTAAGCCAATCAGTCCACCCAATACACAAATGATAACGCTCTCCCACACCATTTGAGCGATTAATCGAGCGCGAGGGGCGCCAAGGGCAACGCGGATTGCGGTTTCTTTTCCACGCTCAATTGCACGGGATAAAAATAGGTTGCCAACATTCACAGATGCAAGCACCAAAATCAGGATAGCGACGATATGCGCGGAATAAATAATACCAACAGTATCACCTTGGCTCGCCATAGGGATCGCTGCAACATAAGCAGACAGTCCTTTGTTGGTCTCAGGGTAACGCTCAGCAATGCGCTGCATAATGACATCAAGCTGATGATTTACAACCTCCGGTGACACATTCGCTTTTACATGTGTTACCGCAATCACCTGACTTTGCTCTGTGCGGTTATCAGAGGTTGTGCTTTCTCTTAATGGCACCCACAACTCGGTATTAGATGGAAACAGGTAGCCTTGCGGCATTACCCCAATAATGCGGTGACTGTCACCATTGATACGCACCATTTGATCAATCACATTAGGCGAACCTGCAAATTGGTTCTGCCACAAGCTGTAGCCAATTACCGCGACCTTCTCAGCACCCTGTCTGTTTTCTGCGGCACTAAAACTGCGACCTAGAATAGGCGTCACACGCGTGAGATCAAATATATTCGAATCCGCAAAGACACCGCTGAGTCGACGCGCTCCTTCTCTAACCGTTACATTAAAGTTTGATACACGATATGCACTAAACTCGGTCAGATCGGTGAGGTTACGTTTAATCTCTAAGTAATCAGCATAATATAAGGGGCTACCATCTTGCAGGCCATTATGTGAGGCGCTTAGCTGCAATAGTGTTTCACTATCTTTAAATGGTAAATCCTTGAATACCATAGTATTAAAGAACGAGAATAAATATACACACAGTCCGATACCTGATGCCATTACGATTGTTGTCAAAGCAGCAAAGCTGGCTTTCTTTGACAACAACCTAAAGGCATATTTTAAGTCTTCTATAATCATGATGTTACGCTCTCTTCACCGACTAGAGCCCTAGTATCAATATCAGAAACTCGTCTATCTGCTACCACTCGACCATCTAGTACTTCAATGATGCGGTCAGCTTTCGATGCAGAACGCGGGTCATGCGTTACCATACAAATCGTTGTGCCTTCAGCATTGAGCTTATCGAGTAACTCCATTACCGACTCTGCATTTTTTGAGTCTAAGTTACCGGTTGGCTCATCCGCTAAGATTACCGATGGGTTACCAGCTATTGCACGGGCAATCGCGACTCGCTGCTGCTGACCGCCTGAAAGCTGTGATGGGAAGTGACTATTGCGATGAGACATGTTGACCTTTTCTAATGCTTCTTCTGCCAATTTCCTTCTTTGTGTTTTGTCTAAATCAGTGCGGTAGGTCAAAGGTAGTTCAACATTTTCAAGTACAGACAGATCGCTAATTAGATTGAAAGACTGAAAGATAAATCCGATTTCTTTATTGCGAATTTTCGCTCTTTGCTCCTTGGAAATATCCGTAACGTTATGGCCAGCTAATGTGTAACTACCACCAGTCGGCACATCTAGTAATCCTAACAATGACAGCAAAGTTGATTTTCCACACCCAGAAGGGCCAGAAATAGAAATATATTCACCCTTACTAATCGAAAAAGAGACACCACTTAATGCGTATGTTTCAACATCTTCAGTGTGAAAAACCTTTTCTAGGTTTTTTAAATCTATCAAAATATTACTCATTATTATTACCTTATTTTGCGCTATTCCATTGCCTTCGCACAGGTGGTGAAATAGCGTATTGTTATTATGATTCTTCTGTTTGGCTTCAAATAAACTCATTGTTGCTATATCAATTTGTGTTCGTACGACCTCACTTTGAAGGAGTAAGTCTGACCCTAACCGCGCTAAAAATTTCTAATTTAGAACAACTAAATCGTAAAATTTCTGCCCGGTTATCGTTCAGCTTTCCCCGCCTCAAAGTAGCGCGCTTAATTAAACAATTTGATATTAATTCAGCCGTGAGTTTGCCAACAGCACATCCAAATCACTCCACCCAACCAAAACGATTGGAGTAAATACTCTATTTATCGACATCAAATCTAGGAACCTCCTTGTCGCAGGGGGTGAGCTTGCCTGGCAAACTCACACCACATATTACTCCTAGTGATTAGATACCACGCATTTATGCACGGTATTTACATCGAACACTAATTCAGTCTAAATGTTTCATATCCTTCGAATCGACTTGGATCAGAGGTGATCACTCGCTCACCTTGACGTAGGCCACTTTCAATCTGAATAAAGCTCATAGATCCATTACCAAATTGCACATGAACTCGCTCAACTAATTCATTGTCAGAGTCCAGCTTATACAAAGTACCTGTGCTATTGGTTTGTGCAAATAGAGGTCGCTCGATAAATAGCGCATCTTCCAACTCAGCAATTTTTATTTCACCATCCACACTTAAATCAGGCCTAGCATCGTCAGGTAAAACGGTAGCAAATTCGATTTCGACTTTCACGTTGCCATTTATGACAGTAGGATCAATACGGGAGACAATCCCTGAGATTTTATTGTTACGAGTATCTATCTCAGCGGTCTGACCTAGCGCAACATTGCGGATCTGAATTTCAGGAATGAGTAACTCTGCAATTAATTGGTCGTGCTGTGCAAGCTTGGCAATGTTGCCCCCCATGGCAAGCTGTTGGCCCGGCTCAATAGGCACCTCAAGCACGACTGCATCCATGCTCGCATAAATATTAAGATCATCAACTTGCTGCTTTATTCGATGAAAGCGATTTTGGGCTTGCTTAGTCTTCGCTTCTTGAGATTTACGCTGCGCTACCATGTTTTCTTTGAGTTTCGCTAATTGTTTTTGACTCAATAGCCAACGCTGCTGAGCCTGATCCATTTCGACACGACGGCTTCTAAAGTCGAGCCTTGATACAGCCCCACTTTCAACTAGCTGACTATGTGCCTCATATACATCAATACTTTTTTCATAATCTAATTTATTGTTTAAGATCAGCCCTTCTTGCTCAAGCAATGTTGTTTCTTGCTGGATTTTCGCCGCGCTTTCTTCTTCGATTAACGCCTCTAACTCCCATTTGGCCTCTTCTAACTCTCTCATCAATTGATGGTTACTCAAGGTCGCGATCAGATCTCCCTTTTTAACCATATCCCCAGCTTTCACTAGCCGCGTTTCAACCTTAGCTTCTGTGCGTGTTGACACCCACATCACTTGATCTGCCACCAGCGTACCTGAGCCTCTAACGGAAACCGTAAATGGCCCTCTTTTCACATCACCAATGATGACGGTATCTCGATTAACAGCAAAATCGGCACTTCCCATAGACCAAAGATATTTACCTAAAAATAGCGATAATATGCCTAAGCCACTATAGATTATGTACTTTTTATAATTCTTATCACTTTTTTTCTCAACACTAATGTCCATTTACCCTCCCCATTTTTTCATCCACCATCGCTGTTTCCTATTGCTAATATTTTCAATATTGTTCTACTGCTGAAGCCACGTTTTTTAAATCCACACCTGGTGTGCAACAACATTAGTTTCATTTCCTGAACCTGCTCAGTTAACTTTTTTAATAAGATCTACTGCTTTCTCCCGTAAACAACCGGCCATGAAGGTAAACACACTGTGGCGGCGAGACTCAAAATGACACCGAAATAGCAAACCTGCATATATTCGCGCCGATAAATCTTCCTTAATACGTAAATCAACGAACTGATGTTGTGTTGAAATCTCCACCACCTCTGCTGCTTCGAAACCAAATATTCTGCCAACGTATGGATAAACAGCCTTATATAAGCTTTCTTTAGCAGAAAAGACTACTGTCAATAATCGCACTAGACTTTCATCATTGCGGTGTAACCGTCGCGCTTCTTGTGGAGTTATAATCATGGAAGTTAAGTTACTTGCCGTTTTCTCACTCATCCAGTTTTCGATATCTGCACCTATATAGTCTAGGTTTTCGCCAAGCCCAGCTATACACACAGCTTGCGAGTTTGTATGAGAAATAGAACCAAGAGATCCCACCGGCCACACTGGTGCCCTTTGCGCATTACTCGCCACATAAGTACTTTTTATCTCTAATGCTCTGAGCGCAGCAGCCGCGCAGAATCGTCCTGCGAGAAACTCAGCAAGGCGCTTATCAATCGCGCCTGCAAGTACATCTGGTTGAGTAATCTCTAATGCTTGAAAAAGATCAGTATGAAAGGCTGGCATATTGTACTCACAAGAAGAAACCACCAAGCGCCCTGCCGATTGCAATGGCAAATGCTCCGTATCGTGAGCTGTAATAAAATGATTAATGTGCTCGACATGTGCACAAATAGCGCTTGATTGCATTAACATTTGCCCCTCCTACTCCTAATTCATCACACTCAATCTTGGCCACCTTTATGCGGCCATAGGATCCGGTGAGTAATGTTGCGGAAGTGGTGTGGTGTCACTGGTATGGTGCAAAAATAAGGACTCGAATACCGACGCAGACAAGTGCTTTTCTATCTCTAAAAACCGCTCTTGCAACGCTTTTAACTGAGGCTCTGATTGTATTTCTAGTGCCTTACACCATGCTTGACATAAAAAAGGTAACGTCTTTTCATACTCTCCTTGTTTGAAGAAAATATCACTTTGCAGCCCAGCGAACATATCAGCGTGTTTATTATTGCCGTCTAGTTGCACCATTTTATCTAATAAGGTTTGTGCACCTACCAGTTCATCTCTGTCGATGCGATTAAGCGTTACACTGAGCATTTGCTGCAACTGCGTACCTTCAGGTGCATCTTGATAAGGGATCTCATTCAGCAAACGGGCCTCACACTCCCTTACTTTTTCGTGATCACCCACTTTGATGTAGCAGGTGATAAGAAACTTTATCGAAGCAATCACTTTTAACCATGCTTGGTAGTCAGTATAAACTTGAGCTGAAAAATGACTAACCTGAATACATGTTTCCCAATCTTGCAGCTTGAGATTGGCATGTTGTAAAAATAAAGACACTTGGTGGAACAATGGCAGTTGAGTCTCTACTAAGTCGTGCTGACAGCTTTCAAACCATTGCATTAATTTTCTATTGTTATCGAACAGCGCTTTACACTCATCTATTGTGGCAATGTCAATGGCAGCATTCGCCAAAACTAACCACGCCATTGTGGTTTCTGACTGAAGGTCTTCCTCTGCTGCAAGTGGATGCTCCGTCAATAGGCTTAACGCCCAGTATTTACTCTCATCAGCAAGACGAAATTGTTGTAATAGCTTATCAAAAGCCAATTTCACAGCAAAAAAGCCATTATAGTCTTGGGCACGCCACAGTACTGCAAAATGTTTTGCCCAATAACGTCGATTCAATAACAAACTATCGCTAAGTAACGGGTTTGACTGTTTTACAACATGCAAACTCGCCACTCGGATCCCTTCGCATAACATCTGACTAAACCACAACCGAATTTGCGCTTCTTCAACCCCTTCAATATGTAGATCAGCTCGTTGATTACGGATAAAACCTGCGCAGTCTGGATCTATTATTCTTCCATGCGGTAACAGTTTGATAAACCCTGAGCACTCTAGTACTTTCAGACCCTCAGATAACTTAGAGTTTGCTTCATTGTACGCACCTAGATACTGTTGAGCGGGAGGAAATTGCTCGTTACGGTCTGTTGCTGTCATCAGTAGCTCGAGCAGTAAGTTTGGCACTTCATTGGATAAAATTAATACTGACTTCAGAAAAGTACTTAGTTTTTGCCACTGCCATTGTTTGAACTGCTCAACTTTGTTTTCAGCAGCCGTGAGATTACTTTGTAATTCCACCACAAGTTCGTCATTGGTATGCTGCGAAAGCATGGGGATCACTTTATTTATTAACCAAGGTAAACCCAAAGTGTGTGACAGTAAGGCGTCTGTAACCTTAGCTTTATCATTAATTTGCCTGGTTTCTGTTATTTGCTTAGCGAGCATATACTGCGATGTACGACACAGTGGTAACACCTCAAAACTTGCAGTGCATTCCAATTTGGGTACTTCAGTGTGATCAGCAAGAAGCACAATATGACCAGCTTTGCTGAGATCGTTTATCACTGTACGCAAGTTGCTTTGCTCTTTGGCTTTATTCACATTATCAAATACAAAGCAAACACGTAACGCAGACATCGCATGCCACACCTCTTTTGCTTTGGATACATCTAATCCGAGCACAGGCGCTATCATTTGCTGCATATCATCTAAGGAATAATCCTCGTCAGAAAAATCAAAATAGAAGCCAAAATCAATTTCGTCTCGATGCGCCCAATACGCACAAGCTAAGTGTGTTACATACGTTTTACCGACCCCGTGTTGTCCGAATAATTGGATCACCTGGCGACTGTGCTCAACATCAGATGGATTACAATGAGCCAACACCTCAAAAGTATGTACTTCACTGACAGGTGAAGTAGCCGGTGGCAACATACTGCGCTTGAATCCAAACAGTTTATTATTGATTTGATGATGATCTGACAAAGAACTATCTAAGGTGTAACCAGTCGCAGCTTGATAAAAATACACGTTATTTTGACTATAGTGTGCAAGGATAGGCCAAGCCTGTGCAGTTTTTGTATGCGTGATTTCATGTTGCAGCTGCTTGCGGGCTTCGGTAATAGCAACATGCAGAGGATGACCTTTAAGGATTTGCGCTACCACATTTTCAAAGCATTGCTTGGCTATCCAAGGGTCGCAAGCCTGTTGCAACATCACCACATTGCCCAGTCCCTCAGAGTGTACGACTTCAGCAACTTTTGCCATCGTTGCCGTATCACAGCCTGATGGGGAAATCAGCAAAACAGGGATATTGTGTTTCACCAACACCGCAACCAACTTTTGTAACTCAACCTTTTCTTCATTCAAGACGATAAAAAGCTGCTCATTCGTATCGCTAGTAATAATCGGACCATCATAATGGTACAGATGTACTGAACCGCGCGCTTTGCCAAGACATTGATCAACACAAAGCAGATCTGTTGCACATGAGACTTCATAATTTACAAACGGATTACTACCAATACCCATCAGCGCGGAGTGCAGTGCATAACTAACACTGTCATGAGTTACCGAATTAGTATGGCTCACTTGATGGACAATATTCAAAGTATCGTTTTCTGTTAGCGCAGGCTTTTCCTTGGGTGCACCATTAAGTGCACTTAGTATCTCTGCATGTTCATTGTTCTGCTCTATTTTTAAGTTAAGTGAGAGGTCAATATCGGTAAATTTATGGTTTTTTATTTCTTTGGGTATCCATTTGCGTTTAAAAGAGCGTGACACTGATGACAGGGTGTATGGGGTATCAAACAGCACTAAGCTTTCCCAAAGCTCAGTAAAAAAACTGATATTATTTGATTCTATTTCAACATCTAGCGAGTCGAAGCCTTGGCTTTGTATAATATCAGTCACTTTCGTACACTGATGCGCTTCCCCCAAAAGAGCTTCGCCAAGTTGCTTACCTGCAACAACTAGGCTATCTAGACTTGATACATATTGAGTGGTATTCACGATAGATGAGAAGTATTTGGCTAAATTCGCTTTCAAGTTACCTGAAAACGGGGAATCAAACGGTTCAGTCGTAAATGATATATGACCATCACCATAATTTAGGGACACGTTTAATTGGTAAGTACCATACTCACTTTCTGAAACATCAACTATCTTCAACAACATACAAATACCTCAAAAATTTTATTTGACCTTCACACGCAGACACCAAGATCTTTGGCTCGTTAAACACCACAACGTAGAGTCTGTGGAGCCTCGAAAGCATTCATTATAGCCAGCTCAAATACACTAATAACCTGTCATAAATACAACACATTTGTAGCAAACCATAAGCGAGAATCATGCAATGAGACTCTTCCAAACAAGCGCTAGACTCACGCGCTAACAATTCAGGGCCATCGCCACTTTTTCGTTAGTTTTTATTAATTAACCTGCGCTGTGGTTAATTAGATTAGGTTTTTCACTATACATTTAACAATTGCTTGTTGGCGGTTAGCACTATCGGTCTTGGTAACACAGTTTGATAAATGAAAGTTTACCGTTCTTTCTGAAATGTCTAGGATCTGGCTTATTTCCCAAGAGGTCTTGCCTTCACTAGCCCACTTTAAGCAATCTTTTTCACGTTTAGTGATATTGATCTGATCGCTTCTGCATCGTAATGCAGCTTCAAGTAAATATGGTGAGAGTAAAGTCCAGTACCAGTCAATGAGATCAATGCTACCGTAAGCATCAAGGTTTTCAGGTACATTAAATATTAGGCCGCCACAAATACCACTGACACCACGTAACGGTAGCAGATATACACCACCGTTTAGCGTCTGATCCATTTGCTTTATCCTATAGCCATGGCGGCAATGTAAGTAGCTAGACTCATTATCGAGCGATGCAATAAGCTCATCACTCAGGTCGCCAAATGTAGACAATGTATATTTTGAAGAAGAAGTTGGATTGTAATCAAGCATACCTAATACAGCATATCCATTTGTTGTCGCTTCATTCTTTAAAAATGAAGTCAACTCAACTCCTGATTGCACCTGTTCTAGCCTCACCATCAACATTTTCAAACCGCCAAAATTTGCGAGTGGGAGTTTCTCATCTAAATTTTTTAAGATATCCATCATTCACCTCAAGAAGCATTTAAGTAAGTTTTTATTGTGTTTATTGTGTTTGTTCCTCGAATTGAATAGTGAGCTCAAAACAGCGGCCTGTCAAAATCATAAAAATAAAAATAAAAGCATATAAAACAGATATATAACCCAACTTATTATGCCTTTATCACTTACTTGTAAATAACGGTATTATCCTGCTAACTATTCAGCTTTGGGGCGATAGACCTATCAACTGTTGTAAAATTAAACATTCTCGATCCCACTAGGTGCCATAATCAAGTGGTACGACCAATATCGCTTTAAACGCTTACAATCCCCTATCAGCAAACTTGCACCAAAGAAGCCTTATTTACGCATTACATTGCCAGCGACCTATTGCATAAGAAAGCGTAAGCACCAGCGACTAACACTCTCTTTTTAAAGGGTAGGTAATAAGGCAAGTGAAAAATAGAGCTTTCACCTAAACGCCCTCACAAGAGTTTGAGGTGTAATATGGATTACAATTGGTGTGATGACCGCGGTGGTATTAATTATGGCTTGCGCCACAGCACTATCTCAACCCGGTAATCATCGCCGTCACATACAGCTCAAGTTGCGATAACTACTTTCTATAGGCAAATCAGAATACTGCGGTTTAGTGGTTTGACATAAGACACTTGTAATGCAGCTAGCTCCAGATTTACCCCTTAAAATTGAGTAAGTATTAAGTCTAATTGGTATAGCATTGGCTTCGGTAAACTCTTGCCAGCCATAAGTGAGGTTATATTAGTGAGAGAAATTAAGAATTATCGGCGGAACGCCTTAGAAAAACCAAGATTAGCTTGTATTTCAATCAGTTAATAACTATAAAATTTCGAGAAGTGGTATTAGCTAGCTTATATTATTAATAACTAATACCTTTCTGACAGCCGGTTGTGATACCAACTACATTGAATTTACTATCAATACGCAGCTCGTGGTGAGTAAATAAATACCCCTTATTTTTGGGAAAAACAAGTAAGTTCACAAAAGCAGAATATGAAAGCGCGGTTTTGTACTTAATTGAGTATACAGCTTTACACGATAACTAGTTTGATACAGCGATGAACATGTCTAACCCAACGCAGTGTACGCTACTTTCGATTGCAAAAGCCTTCGTCATTATGAAGCGTAACATTGCTGGGAAGTAGTTCGTCCACCTTTATATCTGACATCGGCCAATCAAAAGAAACCAGTAAGCTATCGTTATATATATCACTCACAGTAAATTTTATATTCTTAGTCTTGTTGCAAAACCATAAAGAGCTACCAACAGTGTGGTTTTTCGCATGGGAGGTGTAAAAAGAAGCAAATACCTTAGGACTTTTTACCTTAACCATCAACGTCCCCGCGGGTATTACGGCACTACCTGGGGGATCTATCTTGAAGTCTATATACCCAGGACTTTTGGCATCAATTTCTTTTACCAGTGATGTTTTCGCAGAATTATACTTTAGTATCAACTCCCCCTCTTCAACCCTATCACCCAACTTAACAGGTAACTCTAACACAACTCCGTCTTCCATCAGGTAGTAAAAAGTTTCACTAGGGCGAACAATATTTAGATTACCTTCGACCCCTAGTGATAATAAAATTGGTAATGCTAAGCTTAAACTAGCCAACAGATTCTCCTCTATTATTAAGCAACTTAAATACAGCGCTGCTTTGCCCCATTATCGCCACGACATTAAACGATGCGAGAAATTCTGAGCATTCCATAACACGGTAATACTAACTTCCCCGGTTATGGTTACCGTACTTACAGCAAGCAGCTATCTTTTACGCTTTTCCTCAATGAGCTAGCTCCTACTGTTGTTCATTTAGCTAAGCTTGATACTTTAGATACCTAATAACTCATTTAGTAAGTTAATAAGTCAAAATGTGTATTAACTCATTTGGATAATAATTAACACATCACAGTAATACTGGTGTAATCGTCAACACCTCTTCCTTTGTCACCATTTGAAGCAGCCTCATTGCTATTAGTCACGAGGTTAACCGCACCAAAGACTTTATTCGTTTCCATCGCAGAGATTACGTTTTTGTTTGAAAGCTGCTTTAGGTTTTTCTTTTTGATTACTAGTTTCATGGCTCTTTTCCTCGAAGTAGTTATTGTTGTTTTTTAATTTTTTTAAGTTTTTTAAGTTGTGGCGTTTTCCCTGCCAGCCATTAAACAATAGCCAACCTAATTCAACTTTTGAACTTCGAAAATCTTATATCCCCTCCAAATATAAAGAGCTAAAACTTTGATTTGTATTGATATTTTTATATGTTTTTATTCCATAAGGTTTGCAGCACCTAAAAGCGCTCTCTGAATGCGGGCTTTATTTGATAAAAGTCTTTTTTACACAGTGAAAATCAACATATGAGTTGCGTTGATACACGCAAAAATGTTACTCCCCTAAAAAAGTGAAGCAGTTCATGTATGGCATAAGGTTAGAATAAGTCACTCTATTTGACTGAGGGTTTACAGAAAAGTCATGACTGAGGATACAGTGAGTAGTTCAGCCAATGAAATGGCTACGTAACAGTGTGAAACGTTCCACTTAAGTGCAATAAGAATCGACAAATACAAATTTAAAGATAAAGGTTAATGCGACGAGCTGCCATCCACTAGCTGTAACTCAATTAAGTGGTTGCTTTTAGATTGCAACAGATCAAAGTAGAGTATGCCTTTATGGTATTTCAGCGTCTTAATCACATCACGCTCTGACACAGTATGCAGTTTGTCTATCTTGACAGTGTCGTTGTAATGAATAGCGTAAATACTATGGCCATCTGAGTGGTAAATGTGCTGCTCAGCCACAACGATAGAGTGCTGGGTTACCGCTTTGGGCAATGCAATGGCTTCAACGACTCGGCCCAAATTAATATCAAAGAAGGTGAGTTTGTCTTTTGCAGATAGATAAACGTAGATGTTTTCATTCAACTTAGAAAACCATACCACATCTTGCAGCGGTAAGGTTGAAGTTTGCCCGGTCTCAATAGAGTATGTACTAGCGACATTTTTATTCTTTTGCGATACCACATAACCTATAGTGCCATTGCTTAATATGCTGGAAGACAGAATGGTTCCTTGCACATCGAACGAAGAGAGTAATTTCCAAGTCTGCGTATTGTATACTTCTATATGATTCTTAAATTGTAGCAGTAAGGTTTTTGTTTCCGATTGATACTTTGGAATAAAGTGCTCACTTTTAACCAGTCGCTTGGTTAAGTTTTCTATTTCTTTGTTCGTTTCATAAAGTACAAAGTCTGATACTTCAGCTGCGATAATAAAGAAGCCATCGTCTTGGGGCAAAGAGGCTGTATAAATATTTTTAACTGCTGGAAATATAGTATGTGCTAAGCTTTGCGTATCTAGACCCTGTATTTGATGCGTGAACGGATAATCAACCACCAAAAGCTTATCCAGACTCAGCGCTTCATAACTTGAGTAGTAATTGTCGTTTGTTAGTTTTATTCTGTTGACCACTGCCCGCTTGTCTAATGAGTACTCAATGATTACTTTTTGCAAAGGAAGCATCCATATGATGGAATGATTTGCTTTGTTATAGCTAAGTGCCCAAATGCGACTTTCCGACTGATGTAGTTTGACCAAGTTTCCACCATCAACACCGGTCATATATAACTCAGAATATCCAAAGTGCCTTCTCTCAAAGAAAACACTATCCAGTTCATTCTCATAATGCAGAAAGTGATCACCGAACGAGTTTAGGTTGGGTGAAGTGATCTGAAACTCATCGCCAGTAACGAGGTTTCTGCTCACCAAAGCTGATAACTCATCTCTATTTCGATAATTACTTTTAGTATAAACAAACGTATTTGGAGCAACCTCAGCGCCGAATATTGTCCGTAGCTCGCATGAAAATAGAGGTTTGTTTTTTGTCTCAAAATCTCTGCTTATCGTCCAGATCTCACAGCTCTTATTTTTTATATCGAGAACCCGATAAAACAAGTGGCTACCATCAATAGACCACCCCATAGGGAAATAATTAACATCAGCTTCAGCAAAGCGCCGCTCCTGCCCACTACGCAAATCTTTCACGACTAGTGTACTTTTTAGCTTGCCTATCGGGGTAAAAGAAAAAGCGGCATGGCTTTTATCAGGCGATAATTTCAGCATATTGTATTTGCCATTCATCCAAGATAGCACTTTTTCAGAATATAATTTTTCCACTAAAGGCTGCTCCGTAGCGCGCGGTAGCGTACGTTTGGAAAAATACAGTGCAACTAAGATCAATAACAGCAAACAACTAAAAAAGAGTAATACTGGTTTTTTGGATAACCACAACGACTTGCTACGTGAAGTACTTTGAGAAACATTTCCTGGTGTTTTCTCATTGATTATTGGCGAAATATCCGAAGGAGCTGATGTTGAATGATAGATTAGCGAAGGCTCTAAGAAAAAGCTGTAACCTTTGCGATGGTGAGTTTTGACAACTGTGCCCTTCTGACGTTCTGATTTTAGTACCTTACGGAGTTCAGACATTGCGCGGTTAATCGCATTGTCATCAACATAACCTTGGCACCAGACGTCTTCAATTAGATTTTGGCGAGTGATTATTTGGTCATTATTAATTATCAGATAACATAAAATGTTAAATAGTAGTGGCTCTAACTCTCTTTCGACTTCACCATCTGAGATGGTTTGACGCTTTGGATCTAATGACCAAGATCCAAATTTAACTTCTTTAACTTTTCTAGAAAAGCTAACTTCATTCATTAAGCCGATATTCAGTTATGTAATCCTTGGTTTCATTCTATACTACAAGGTGGTGAAA
>NZ_RDBW01000049.1:0-33896 GCF_003934235.1 Pseudoalteromonas sp. J010
ATTGATGCGAAGTCTTTTGCTTCACCACCGTATACTTTTGCAAGTACGTTAGTGATTGCTGCAGTTAGAGTTGTTTTACCGTGGTCAACGTGGCCGATTGTACCTACGTTTACGTGCGGTTTTACGCGTTCAAACTTTTCTTTTGCCATGACGAAACCTATAAGTTTTGTGTATCTAGATTACATATAAAAATAATCCACGACGAATGTGGACTAGAATTATTCAGTCTATTATAAATATTTTTTCGACAATTCAAAGGAAGTATTTGAGAAGATTCTTCGGAGACTGGTGCTGATAGGCAGATTTGAACTGCCGACCTCACCCTTACCAAGGGTGCGCTCTACCAACTGAGCTATATCAGCACGCCAGACGAACTGGAGCGGGCAGCGGGAATCGAACCCGCATCATCAGCTTGGAAGGCTGAGGTAATAGCCATTATACGATGCCCGCTTTAGGAACCTGTTCTTAACTACCTCTAACCGTCAAGAATAAAGTGGTGGAGGGAGCTGGATTCGAACCAGCGAAGGCAGAGCCGTCAGATTTACAGTCTGATCCCTTTGGCCGCTCGGGAACCCCTCCACGTAAAAATTCTTTCCTAAAGCATCCTATAAAATAGGGTAAAAAGATGGTGCCGACTATCCGAGTCGAACGGATGACCTACTGATTACAAGTCAGTTGCTCTACCAACTGAGCTAAGTCGGCACTGCTTTAGTACGGGGCGAGATATTAGAGCAACCGCTGACTTGATGCAACAGGAATATGCAAAAAAGTTGAAATTTATTGTTTAAGTGCTCACATTTAAGCCAAAACCATGACATTTTTAGAATTATTGTGGGTTTTTCCACCAAACCAAGAGCCCTTTGAATACTAACAGGTCATCAAAAACAGCAAGATCAACATGCTGCTTTATCAATTTTCCATAACCCCCGGTGCATAAAACCAACGCAGACTTGTTATCTAATTGCAGCTTTGCGCTCTGAACTAAGCCAATCGTTGCCGCTAATGCTCCATTTTTAACTGCCTCTGGTGTATTTTTCGCAAATTCAGCTAAAAAAGGCGTGTTATCATCACAAAAAACGCGTTCTGCTCGGGCGGTGATACTTGTAGTCATCAAATCGAGACCAGGTACAATCCAACCACCTAGATGCTGTCCCTGTGCGGTAACGACATCTACAGTGGTCGCAGTACCTGAGTCAATTACAATTACATCTTGTGTTGGATAAAGCGCATGAGCAGCAAGCACAGTCAGCCAGCGATCAATTCCCAAGTTCTGAAATGCAGGGTATGCACAGGTAACACCAGCCCGTGCTGAAGATACATAAGCCTGCTCTAGCGGAATTGCAAACTCAGCAGCTCGGCTATTAATTGCTTGTAAATTTGTTCCTTTACCTACCTGTGAACAAATAATAGATGTTATTTTATGCCATTCAATATCATTTTCTTTTACTACGCGAATGTTGTCTTCATCAGCAACCGCATATTTTACAGCGGTGTTTCCCACATCAATTAGCAGTTTCACGATGTCACCTTTCTTAGCGAAACTTCGCCACCATAAAAAGCTTTTAATTCACCATCTTGTCTCAACAGTATTCCGCCCTGTGTGTCAATGCCTTCGCAAATACCGCACCACTGTCTTTGACCTGTACTGAGCGTTACAAGCTCTCCTTTGAAAGCATTTAATCTGTTCCACTGGGAAACCATTTCCTTAAGTCCTGACTCTTTATACTGCACGAGGCGCTCAGATAAAGAATGAGTTAGCTGCACCACAAGCTGATTTTTATCAATTAAGCCTATGTGTGTTTGCAGATCTGTCCACGCTTGATCAATATGCTTAGATGCTGATTCTGGCATACAGATATTCAGTCCTATTCCTATTACCAAATGACAAGGACCTTCAACTTGCCCTTCAAGTTCTACCAAGATACCCGCTAGTTTGTGTTGGTTTAGATAAATGTCATTTGGCCATTTTAGTTCGACATTAATCCCATACAATACCTTCAATGCGTCATAAACAGCTAAGCCAACAGCAATAGATAATCCCATTGCCGCTTGCATACCAGCATCAAACATCCAGTAGTAGCTATAATAAAGGTTTGCACCAAATGGTGATTGCCATGTTCGACCTCTGCGCCCTCTTCCGGCTTGCTGCATTTCAGCTACCAACACGTGACCAGAAGCCATATTAAGGTCACTTTGTAGACGTCGCATTAATTCGCTATTGGTAGAATCAACAATCGCATGATACTCAATGGGGCAATCCGTATGAAACTGTTGCTGCCAAAGGCTATTTAACTTATTTTGATTGATCAGTGGCAAACTGTAATTGAGTTTATACCCCCGACCATTAACCCGAAAGATGTCCACTCCCATGTCTTGCAGTGCTGCAATATGTTTGGCGATAGCTGCACGACTGATCCCAAGCTGCTCACCTAGCTCCTGTCCAGAGATAAATGTGCCTTGATTTAGTGCCGCTAAAATTGTTTGCTTTTTATGATCAGATGTTTTCATTACACTCCACACTTTGCAACTGACACTCCCCCTGCTTTGCGATAAGTCGCACTTCATGCTCCAGCTTTACCGCAAACTTTTGCCACACGGTTTTTTGAATATGACTAACTAGCTGCTTCAGATCCGCCCCACTACTGCCACCTTCATGTACCAATACTAGCGCTTGCTGCTCGTATACACGGATAGTGCCACACTGGCATCCTTTGAGGCCGGCCTTGTCAATCAACCAGCCAGCTGCGAGCTTTACACTATTTTCATCTACTTTAAATACAGGCATGTCTGGAAACATAGATTGCAATTGCACAGCAAACGCCTTATCAACAATCGGGTTTTTAAAAAAGCTCCCAGCATTAGCAAGCTTACAAGGATCGGGAAGCTTACTGTTTCGTATTGCAATTACTGCATCACACACATCTTTTGCAGTTGCAGCACCACTGAGGTTTTGCAAAGGACCATAACTTAACTTTGGCTGCCAACATATGGGCAATGCAAACGTGACTTCGGTAATAATAAACTTGTCTTTTAAACGATGCTTAAACACCGAATCTCGATAGCCAAATTGACACTCCGTATTGCTCAGTGTCGTAAAGTGTCCTTGAGTGATGTCAAAGCCCGTAACCGCAGTGATATATTGTGATACTTCGACACCATAGGCGCCGATATTTTGTACCGGTGCAGCACCAACCGTGCCGGGGATCAAAGCAAGATTTTCTAGGCCGCCAATACCTTGTTCGAGTAGCGTTAATACCAATTGGTGCCAATTCTCACCAGCAGCCGCACGAATTAAGTAGTGGTCATCCCGAGCCTCAATATTGACACCTGAGGTCGCAAGCTTAATCACCACACCAGCATAATCTTCAAGAAAAATCGTATTACTGCCTTCGCCAAGTAAAAAGAAAGCTTGGTCATAGTTGAGCTGAACGAGCTCCTTTGGGTCTTCAATAACAATAAGTGACTCACAACCTGATGGTAGTGAAAATGTGTGATAAGACTGCAAACTAATCACTGCAGCACCTTGTTGATATAAACTAAACTGACGCTAGTGTAGCGCATTGCCCTGACTTGCGCATTAATGTCATCTTGCCCAGCATTTTACGTTACCTATCGGCTTATGCTGTTTAAATAGTAAGAAATTAGTTATGTTAGCCATTCTAATTGGGAATATTATTTTTATAAGAGCAGCATTATGACTAAACTTTCTGCACTGACACTCAGTCTTGCCATGGCTGGCCTTGTTTACACTGCTAATGTAAATGCAGCAGTTGACGAGCACACTTATGCCAATCTTAATGACGTCATCACCACTCACCTGCATTTAGACCTCGATGTTGATTTTGATGATAAGCAACTAGAGGGGTTTGTTGAACATACACTAGACTGGCAAAACAGTCAGGCTACAACGTTAGTACTCGATACACGCGATCTCGAAATCGACAAAGTGATGTATCAAGGCAAAAGTGGCAACTGGCATATCGCAAAGTTTGATCTCGCCAAGCGCGATGATGTGAAAGGTGCAAAGTTAACTATTCACTTTAAAGAGCAAGCTAAGAAAGCACGTATTTACTACAACAGTTTGCCTGTTGCATCAGGCCTACAGTGGTTAACACCGCAGCAAACCGCAAGTAAGTCTCACCCATTTATGTATAGCCAGTCTCAAGCTATTCATGCTCGTAGTTGGATCCCCGTGCAAGATACGCCAGCAATGCGCGTCACTTATTCAGCTCGAGTGCAAACACCTAAAGATGTACGCGCGGTAATGAGTGCGGATAATACTGGCGCATTTATCAAAGATGGCGATTATTGGTTTGATATGCCGCAAGCAATACCACCCTATTTGATCGCTATTGGTGCAGGTAATCTTGAATATAAAGAAATGTCACACCAAACTGCAATTTTTGCAGAGCCACAAATTCTTGATGCCTCGGTCGCAGAATTTAACGATACGCAAGCGATGATCGACAAAACCAATGCCATGTACGGTGAATACGCTTGGGGTAGATATGACCTGCTCATGTTGCCACCTAGCTTCCCATTTGGTGGTATGGAAAATCCGCGCCTATCATTTATCACACCAACCGTTGTGGCCGGCGACAAAAGCTTAGTAAACCTAATCGCACACGAGTTAGCACATTCTTGGTCTGGCAACTTAGTCACCAATGCGACATGGGAGGACTTATGGCTAAACGAAGGGTTCACCTCTTACGTTGAAAACCGCATTATGGAAGAAGTGTTTGGTCGTGACCGTGCGGTGATGGAGCAGGCGCTGGATGCGGCGAGCCTACGCGCTCAACTAAAAACCATCGCGGCTCCTGATACACGCATGAATTTGGAGCTTAATGGTCGCGACCCTGACGATGCGTTTAGCTCAGTACCTTACACAAAAGGGCAACTATTCCTTATCTATCTTGAGGAAAAGTTTGGTCGTGACAGGTTCGACAAGTTTGTTAAAACCTACTTTAACACCTTCTCTTTTAAATCTCTGACTACCGATGAGTTTGTTGCTTACTTAGACAAAAACTTGCTACAGCAATATCCTGGTATCGTGAGTTTAGAAAAAGCCAAAGAATGGATCTATGAGCCAGGTTTACCAAGCGACGCCCCAAATCCTACTTCTGATGCTTTCGAAAAAGTGGATGCGCTCACTCAAGCTTGGCTAAAAGATGAAAAAACACTTGCAGACCTACCAACCGATGCTTGGACGGTACATGAATGGCTGCACTTTATTAATAACTTACCAAGAGATCTCGCCATCGAACGCATGGAAGCATTGGACAAAGCATTTCAGCTCACACAATCGACCAACGCAGAACGCGCGTTTGCGTGGTACATGCTAGCAGTAGGTAACGGCTATCAGGCTATTTACCCAGATCTTGAAAAGCATCTAGTAAGTATTGGGCGCCGTAAGCTTATTGTGAATTTATACAAATCACTCATTAACAATGGCAAACGTGACTGGGCTTATCGTGTTTATCAACAAGCACGACCTGGGTACCACCCACTCGCTCAGGGCACTATCGACGCTTTATTTAAGTAACCCCTATACTTCCAACACCGGCAGCCTCCATTTTCTTGGCTGCCTGTCTTTTAAGCCAGTAACTTAATCATATTTAAAACACTATTCCCTTCCCCTGAGATTGTTTATTTTTAATACAAAGTTTATTGCTATCGAAATTTAATTGAGTTAACGTACCGGAACCGATAAAGGTACAAGGTTAAGAAAATGACAATGCAATTAAAAAAGAAAAAGTTAAAAAACATCCTCACATCGCAGTTAAAACAGGTTTATGGCGGTACCACGGGTGATGGTGATCAACCATCCAAAGTGAAAGTAAACAACCCTGACTCATACCTCAAGCCTTTCGCATCTACTGGTGATGGCGATCAACCGAGTCGCTAATCACATCATATTTTGTCTGTTCATATATTTATATAAAAAAGGAAAACAATATGAAATTAAAGAAGAGAAACATCCTCAACCTTAAGCCAACAATGCTCAAGCAAGTTTCTGGTGGTGGCAATGGCGGTGATGGTGCTCAACCTAGAGCTCAGTATGTCCAGATGACGATTAAACCACAAGGTGGTGGTTCCGATGGCGCTCAACCTACTGTGAGTAAATAACTGAGAAAACCAATCACTGATGTTTTATACCAATTATCTTTATTAACTGGTCTATGCTGAAGTGAGAAAAACTTTCCTTGCCTTTGGATTTAGAGACAAGGAAAGTTTTATAAACCTAAAGTTAGCTCGCCTACACTGACTGTGATTGGTCTAACTTATTTGTGGTACTGACGACTAAACTCGTGTACAGCATTAATAAACACGCCCGCGTTTTCTGGGTCAACATCAGGTGTAATGCCATGGCCTAGGTTAAATACGTGACCGTTACCTTCACCAAAGCCCGCTAGAATATGCTGCACCTCTTCACGAATACGGTCGTGTGTTCCATGTAGCATTGACGGATCCATATTGCCTTGTAACGCGACTTTGTCACCGACACGACGCTTCGCATCAGCAATATCAATTGTCCAATCAAGACCAACCGCGTCACAGCCTGTCGCTGCAATAGCTTCAATCCATTGACCGCCGTTCTTCGTAAATAATGTCACAGGTACTTTCCGACCGTCATTTTCACGAATAAGACCGTCTACAATCTTGTGCATATATTGTAGTGAGAACTCTTTGTAATCACGTGGGCTTAGCACCCCACCCCAAGAGTCGAAAATCATTAGCGATTGCGCACCAGCTTTCACTTGGGCATTAAGGTAGTCAATAACTGAGTCAGCGACTTTATCCAGTAGTAAGTGTAATGTTTGTGGCTCAGCAAAGGCCATTTTCTTAATCTTACCAAAGGTTTTACTGCTACCACCTTCGATCATATACGTCGCTAGCGTCCAAGGAGACCCTGAGAAACCAATAAGTGGTACCTCACCTTTAAGCTCACGACGAATTGTGCTCACCGCATTCATTACATAGCCAAGCTCGTCTGTTGGGTCTAATTTAGGTAGCTTTTTAACATCATCTAGTGATTGGATTGGACGCTCAAATTTAGGACCTTCGCCAGTTTCAAAGTAAAGCCCTAGTCCCATTGCATCTGGAATTGTCAAAATATCGCTGAACAAAATTGCCGCATCCAGTGGATAACGACGAAGTGGCTGGAGCGTTACTTCACAAGCTAACTCTGCATTCTTACAAAGGCTCATGAAATCACCAGCTTGTGCTCTTGTCGCACGATACTCTGGCAGATAACGACCAGCTTGACGCATCATCCATACTGGTGTGACGTCAACTGGTTGTTTTAATAGCGCTCGTAAATAACGATCGTTTTTTAATTCGCTCATAGCGTCTCAGTTCCAATACTAAAAATCAATTATGCCGATTGTATCACTAAGTACACATGGGCACTATCTAAACTATCCCCAAGAATCTGGGTCTATGATCTAGATTAAGGCATACTTTATTAGGAACAAATTCATGTGCTTAACAAATTAATCTAGAAACATACAATTAAACTGATTGCAACACGATTAAAAGATTGGTATAAAAATATGGCGTTACAAAAATAACAACAAAACACCTTCACTATAAAAATAACAATATTACGCAACAAGCTAAACTGCTATTTTGAACCACCAAAGAACTCCTTTGGTGGTTTTTTATTTTTATCTCCATGAATTTGTTAACATTCCCTATTATTACACCAATAATCTTTTGATCTTTTTCGGCTTTTTCAGAAAAAATTGGTTGACCTTTTGTGCGCTTTCCCTTTCCATAGAGGTAGGTAACCCGCTAAAGGAGAGTCACTATGCTTTCGCAGTTAGAACAAGCCCAACAAAAATGGGGAGGTAGCCATAGTGTAATTGATGCATGGTTAGCAGAGCGTCAGGAACTATTGGTTTTATATTATAAAGTCGCAGGATGCTCACCAACACGAAATGGTAAAGCACTGCCAGAGCAGGTTGATATTCAATCATTCTGCCAAATTTTAATGGATTACCTCTCAGCTGGTCACTTTGAGATTTATGACAACATCGTCGAAGCTTGTCAGGAGAAAGGGCCTGAAAGTGCCAAGCTTGCACAGTCGCTGTATCCAAGGATCACAGAAACAACTGACACAGCGCTTGATTTCAACGATAAATACGCAGAGATAAATCAAGAAACTCATGATCTTGCAGAGTTTGATAATGACTTGTCTGTATTAGGTGAGACATTAGAGCTACGCTTCCAATTGGAAGACGAGCTAATTGATAATCTTTATTCTAATCATACTGAATAATTAAAGTGCGGGTGTCCTAACAACGAAAAAGGTGAGCCATAGAGTACTCACCTTTTTTGATTGTACGTATTGATCTTTAGAGATTAATACGTACCTCTATTACTCCGCTGCTTTCTCTTCAGCTTCGCCTTCGATATCTAACAATTCAACTTCAAATACCAATGTTGAATTAGCAGGGATCTTACCAAGGTCACGCGTGCCATAGGCAAGCTCTGAAGGAATAGTAAATTTATACTTTGAACCTACAGTCATTAGCTGAAGACCTTCAGTCCAACCAGCAATAACTTGATTTAAACGGAAGCTTGCAGGTTCATTACGTGCATACGAGCTATCAAATTCAGAACCATCTAGCAAAGTACCTTTATAATGTACTTTAACCATGTCTGTTGCAACTGGCTTTGCACCTTCACCTTCACTTAACACTTCATACTGAAGACCAGACTCAGTAACGCTTACGCCTTCTTTCTTCGCGTTTTCAGCTAGGTACTTTTCACCTTCTGCTTTATTCTTTTCAGCGTCAGCTTCAGCTTTTGCAGCTTGCTTTTCACGAACTGAAGAATCAAGTGCAGTAAGTACTTCACGGATCTTTGCTTCGTCTAACTTTGCTTCACCAGCTAATGCGTCTTTAAAACCACGCATTAATAACTCTTGGTCAAGCTCAACGCCTAACTCTTTTTTATCTGCTAGATCTTTTTGTAAAAAGTTACCTACAGAAGCACCTATTCCGTACGCTTGCTGTTGTAATTCAGTGTCCAGCTTTACTTCAACTGGTTTTTGTTCTTCTGCTTGTTTGTTACATGCTACCAGTGCTAATACTGAAGCAGCAACGAGTGACAGTTTAATTGTCTGTTTCATTCTACACTCTCCGACATTTCCTACTACCAAGGCTGATGCTCACACAACAGAGCTTGATATTCGGTGTCATTGTTAATTTTATATTAATAAGAAAAGGTGCTAGCCACATTACCATTCTATAATAAGAATGCCAATATCCATTTGCTTGCCATTATTACGTAACGACATTACGCTTTTAATACGCTAGTATCAAAATAATATCTTGTTTTTAATGCCTTTAGTTTACCTGTTGTAGACTTTGGAGTTAAGGAGGATTTACCCCATTTATGGTCAAACTCGTCAACATCAAGTGGAAAAGTCTCCTTGCTAGCTTAATTATGCTAGGCGTTAGCGCATTAGTGGGCTGTGGCCCCGATATATCAAAGTCTATTTTGACCATTGAACACGCCAGCAGAGGCGCATTTTCAGCGGCACTTTCTGCCGATGGCAACTATAGCCTAGTTTCCTCCATAGAGCATGGGGCCGTACTTTGGGATAATCAAGAGCAAGGCCTTAAATATCAATGGCGTCACTCTAATGCCAGTGATGACCTTATCCACTCACTTGCACTGGCAAATGATAACTCCACTGCCGTTACAGCCAATGATAATACCTTTGCTGTTTGGAGCCTTGAGAACGGCCAAAACCTAGGATATTTCGAGATTGAATCAGGCACCATCAGAGACATCGCAATTAGCAATGCAGGCAGATACGTGCTCTACGCTCGTAGCGATAACGTTGTTGTCCACCTCGACTTAGAAAGCGGTAGGCGTATAGAGTTCCTTGGTCATCAAGAAAATATTAACTCTATTGCCATGTCTCCAAACGGACACTTTGCGTTAACTGGAGGAAATGATTATGCAGCTTATTTTTGGGATACCAGAACAGGGCAA
Organism: Pseudoalteromonas sp. J010; assembly: GCF_003934235.1. Lineage (NCBI taxonomy): Bacteria > Pseudomonadati > Pseudomonadota > Gammaproteobacteria > Alteromonadales > Pseudoalteromonadaceae > Pseudoalteromonas > Pseudoalteromonas sp. J010. The sequence continues at coordinate 10,009 of NZ_RDBW01000049.1, forward strand.
GTCATTCATCGCTTTAATCATCCGAGTCGAGTCACGAAAGTTGCGCTAGACGAACAAGGGCGCTTTGCGTTTACAGCTGACAGCATGAAAAAAGCCAGTATTTGGCAACTAACTTCTGGTGATCTTAAAGCACAATTACAGTATATTGCTCGCCAGAAAATTTTCAGTGCAGTACGCTTCAATCAAGACGCGTCTTTATTAGCAACTGGTTCCCCCAATCGCGAGCTGGCTTTATGGCGAGTAAGCGATGGTGAACGCATACAAACTTGGCGCGTGCAGCCACGAGAAGGAAGTCGTCCGAAGTCAGCGGTCGTGTTTGACGTTGCCTTTCAAGAAAATGACTCTGCACTGTTAACTGAAAGCTCCAGCGGCCTGCTGGAAAAATTTGCGCAGGTAGAAAAGCCATGAATGAAATCGACAATCGAATTACCGAGCTTGAGGCTAAGCTTGCCTTTCAAGAAGATACTATAGAAACATTAAACGAAGAATTGAAGGCGCACCAACAACGCCTTGCAAAAATGCAAAGGCAAATAGAATTGCTGGCTGAAAAAATGAAAGAAGGAAGAGACCCTGGATTGATGCCGCAACACCAAGAGCCACCGCCACCGCATTACTAATGAAAGCAATGCTGACCGGAGTAATGATTACTCCGGTGTAAACACGCCAATGACTTGCTCAAATTGGCGTGTGGRGGCCTGCACCGCATCCTTTGGTTGTGTCATGATATGACCACACTCAACACACTCCACCTTTTCCACATCATGCTCTTTGTAAAGCATCATGACATCTAGCTTTTGGCATTCAGGACATGATGCCCCCGCAATAAAGCGCTTTTTCACTTTCAACTCTACACCTCTAAGAATACCGAGTTATACCAATTCACTTAATTAAGCTTTCAATCTTGAAGCGAGAAAACCTTGTCGATAACATCGTTGCCGCATCCAGCTAACGCCCAATTGCCTACTCCATACAAGCTTGACAAAAATTTCTTATTTAGATGTTCCAAATAATAAATCTTAGCGCCGTTAGCGTTTCATCTACGCTTTCAAACTGAGCAAGTATCAAGACCAATTGGTATCAATTAGCCGTTATTTTATCCTAATTTTATTTGTGTTGATACGCTTGAAGTCAACGAACCGATCCGTGTTATCATGCACACAGTTTAAACAGACTTTTAGAATTATGATTCAACTCACTGATATCGAGCTACTTCGTGGTAGTAAAACACTACTCAAACAGGCAAATGCGACACTTTACCCCCAACATAAAGCTGGCCTAGTAGGCGCCAATGGGTGTGGTAAATCTTCTCTTTTTGCACTACTAAAAGGCGAGTTGCAACTCGATTCTGGTGATTTTAGCATTCCAAAAGACTGGTCTATTGCATCGGTAAAACAAGAAACTCCGGCACTGTCTATCAGCGCACTTGAATATGTATTGCAAGGGCATCCTGAATACTATGCTCTTAGAACACAACTACAACAAGCTGAACAGGATGGCGATGGTGAAGGCCAAGCAAAGGCTCACCAACAACTAGAAAATATCAAAGGCTATAGTATCGAAGCTAAAGCGGGAGAATTACTTCACGGCCTTGGCTTTAGCAATGCACAGATAGAGTTTGCCGTCAGCGACTTCTCTGGTGGGTGGCGGATGCGTTTAAATCTTGCACAAGCCTTGATCCGCGATGCCGATTTATTACTTTTGGATGAACCTACCAACCACCTAGATTTAGATGCGGTATACTGGCTCGAGCGCTTTTTGCGTGGCTATCAAGGTACGCTGGTACTCATTTCTCATGACCGCGAGTTCTTAGACGCYGTTGTTGGTGAGATTTGGCATATTGATCAGCAAAAAATCAACGTATACAAGGGCCACTACTCTCAGTTTGAGCGCCAAAAAGCCGAACGTATGGCACAACATCAAGCGCTTTTTGAGAAGCAGCAAGAAACTATCGCGCACCTAGAAAAGTTTATTACTCGCTTTAAAGCCAAAGCCAGTAAAGCGAAACAAGCACAAAGTCGTGTAAAAGCCCTAGAACGCATGGAAATGCTTGCACCAGCTCATGCCGACTCACCCTTTAATTTTGAATTTGCAGAGCCGACTAGCTTACCGAACCCACTAATGACATTGGAGAAGGCTAAAGCAGGTTACGGTGATATTACCATTTTGCATGACATAAAGCTTAATCTAGTCCCAGGAAGTCGAATCGCCTTACTTGGCCGTAACGGCGCTGGTAAATCGACACTCATTAAGTTACTTGCTGGCGACTTAACCCCACAAGCAGGTGAAGTATTTCAGCACCAAGGACTAAATGTCGGCTATTTTGCTCAGCATCAACTGGAGTCTCTAGACCTTGAAGCCAGTGCTGTCACTCATATCCAACGGCTAGACCCAAAAGCACCAGAACAAATCATTCGGGACTTCTTGGGTGGTTTTGCCTTTCACGGTGATAAAGCACTTGAGCCTGTTGCGCCATTTTCAGGTGGTGAAAAAGCTAGGCTGGTACTGGCAATGCTGGTCTACCAAAAACCAAACCTACTGCTACTCGATGAGCCAACCAACCACTTAGATTTAGAAATGCGACATGCGTTAGTGATGGCATTACAGGGGTTTGAAGGGGCAATGGTCACGGTTTCTCACGATCGTCATATGCTAAAAAACACTGCTGACGAATATTATCTCGTTGATAATGGTAGCGTTTCACAGTTTGGTTATGACTTAGAGGCTTATTATCAATGGCTGATGAATGCCAATAAAGAGCAAACCAAGTCAGCCACCACAGAGGCTGAACCAAAACAGCATTCCAATGCGAATAGAAAAGAGCAAAAACGCCTTGAGGCAGAGTTTAGAAAAGCCACTCAACCTCTTAAAAAGTCGATTGAAAAGCTAGAAAAGCAGCTAGATAAGCTCACCGAACAGGCTGATGAAATTGAAACAGCACTCGCTGACAACAATTTATATACCGATGAAAATAAGGCTAAATTAAGCGAACTATTAGCAAAACAAGCTACCGTGACACCAGAACTCAATGACACCGAAGAAGCGCTACTAATGGCGCTGGAGGAGTTGGAAGAAAAGCAAAATCACTTCGATGCAACAGGAGAAATATGTTAAGTCGGCAAGACTTTTGGCTATTTTCCTGTGAATTTTATAGCCGTCCTGAAATGCAGGCGCGGCTATTGGCTTTACAGGATAATGGAAGCAAAAATATCAACTTGTGCTTGCTGCTTTGTTATCTAGATAAATTGGCACTGACAGTTGAGCCTGAAACTGTCTCAACACTCATTGAGACGTGCAAGCACTTTGACGAAATCATACTCCAACCACAACGCCGCATTCGCAGCCTCCTTAAAGCACAACATCATCACTATGAAGGCTATCAGCAACTCAGAGCTGCCATGTTGACTGCGGAGCTGGAACTGGAGAAGCGTCAGCAAGCTTTGTTGCTTGAGGTGCTGCAACACAGCCACCTTTATCCCTTACAACAAGGCAGTAATCTTAGACATTACCTCAGTGACAATGAGTACACAGCATTATTTGCCCCAGTCAATGATTGAAGCTGTGCGCTCGTAACCTATTCAGCGCGCAAAAACTGATCGAGATCAAGCCTTTCACTTAGTTTAGTTTTGCTTGGGATTGAAACTTGATCTTGATCATATCAAGCCCCTCATACCTCCACTACTATTTACTCATCGACAAATTAGGAGGCACAGCCATGAACGTATTCTTTAGAGACTTTTTTTCCGACCCGGTGTTGTTTCTGTCTTTTGGCTTTTTAGGAATTGTAATTTTGCTGTGCTGTTATTACGTCTATTTCTTCATCAAAAAAGTCATGGATGCTGAAGTACCTAACGAACAATAAAACAGATTTAAAAGTATTACCTAGAGACGATTGCAGAATAAGTAGTACAAAATCGGCTCTGTGTAGTTCCCCAACTATAAGAATTAAGCACGACGCACAAAGCACCTTATCAGTTTACTGGTCGGGTGCTTTTTATTTGCTTAACCCCTGTAGAAATATACGTTAAACTGCTGAAAACTTGTTTTGAAACGTGGATAAAACCCTTAATTTACCACTTATAGTCAAAAGCCAACGTACTTTCTATAAAGAATCAAGCCATGAAAACCATGACAACGAGTGACTTAACTTTCAAGCCTGCTTGGTGGATGCGCAATCGCCATGCCCAAACCATCTTGCCACGCTTTTTTAGGCCTAGATTACATGTACCAGTAAACTATGAAACGCTAGAAACGCCTGATGATGACTTTCTAGAACTAGCATGGGCCAAGCATGGAGATAGAAACGCGCCACTGGTGGTGGTTTTACATGGTCTCGAGGGAAATATAAATAGCTTTTATGCCAAGGGACTACTGAAATCACTCGTAAGCACGGGTTTCGATGCCGTTTTAATGCACTTTCGTAATTGTTCACGGGAAGCAAACCGTCAACCTAGAGCCTATCATAGTGGTGAAACTTCAGATCTTGGTTACTTTATCAGTACATTAAAAGCACGCTTTCCCAAACGCCCACTCTTTGCTGTAGGCTTTTCACTTGGTGGTAACGTGCTGGCAAAATACTTAGGTGAAAGCAAAACACACAGCGGCCTAGAAGCCGGAGTCGCAGTTTCAGCTCCTTATCATCTATCTTCTTCTTGCCAAGTGATCCGAAAGAGCTGCTTTAAGCTCTATCAAAAATATTTACTAGATCGAATGAAAAAATCCTTCTCCCGCAAACTCGATGTCATTCAATCTCAAATAAATATTGACCAAGAGGCGCTAAGTAACATTAATGACCTTTGGCAGTTTGACGATAAAATAACCGCCCCATTGCATGGCTTTGCGGGCGCTGAAGATTATTATGCCCAAGCGAGTGCACAACCTTATTTAAGTGACATCACAACGCCAACTCTAATAATCCACGCAGAAGATGATCCCATGCTTTCTGCTCAAGCGGTTCCGACACTCGCACAGGTTAATTCTGCTGTGACACTCGCTGTGAGTCAGCAAGGTGGACACGTAGGGTTTATCTCAGGAAAGAACCCCCTCAAACCCCAATTTTGGTTAGAAAGTGTGATCCCACAATATTTACGTCAATTTAATTGTAAGGCTTAGTAGTATGCTCATTCCATATCAGCAAATTCCAGCTGAAACCTTAGATAATCTCATTGAACACTATGTACTACGTGAAGGTACTGATTATGGGGATATTGAGGTCAGTACCGAAAGCAAAGTTGCACAAGTAAAAGCACAGCTGCAATCGGGCGATGCACTTATCGTTTTCTCTGAGCTACACGAATCAGTAAATATTGTGAGTAAGCAGCAGTTTCAAGCCATGCAGGCCCAGGAAGATTACGAGTATCAAAGCATAGAGTAGGCGCTATAGCGCCAAACTCATCTGCTTTTTAAGCTTAACCGCTTGGCGACGAGAGATTTCAACTTCACCACCATAGGTAAGCTGTGCTTGTAAACCATAGTTAATCGTTTCTTCTAACTCTTCAATGGCGTCCAAGCGAATAATATCACTACGACTTGCGCGGAAATACTGGTTAGGATTGAGCCTACTTTCAATTTTAGATAACGAGCTGTGAAGGTAAGCTTTACCCTGAGCGGTGTAAATAGCAGCGTGATTACCAATACTCTCAAAACGTGTAATATCACCAAGCTGAATAATCTTCATTTTATCTGCGATCTTTACCATCAGTTTAAACTCATCCTCAAGAGCAGCAGACTCGCTTTGGTCGGTCAAAGCCTGAAGCTTGTCGAGTGCGGTTTGCAGTCGATTAGCCACCACTGGTTTCAATAAGTAATCAACTGCATTGAGAGAAAAAGCGTCGACAGCAAACTCGTTATACGCAGTACAAAACACAATAGGTATTTCGCCTTGCAGTTGCTGCGCCAACTCAATGCCTGTGCCGCCAGGCATTTCAATATCTAAAAATAAGGCATCTATCGTATGTAGCTCTAGTAATTGTGCCGCGTCCATAATGTTTTCGGCTTCAGCAACGACTTTCACTTGCGGGTGAGCTTTTAGCAAGCGATTCAATTCCACCCTTGCTAACGGCTCATCGTCAACCAGCATCACATTAATTGTTGTTTTTTGATTCATACGGGATCTCCAATGTGGCCTGGAAAAGCCTACCTCCATCATTGACTGTTAACTTTGCACTCTTGTTATACATCAAGGCTAAACGCGCTTGAATGTTCTTTAGCCCCTGCTGGGTGCCGGTTTGAACACGAGTGGCATCATACGGGTTAGTCACTGAGATGTGAATATTTTGCGCTTTTCTAACCACCTGAATTGCAATTTCTCCCCCTTTTGGCAGATGTGCAATACCGTGTTTCACCGCATTTTCTAACAAAGTAAACAGCGACATACTGGGGATATGAATATTGTAAAAGCTCTCTAGTCCCTGAGTTGTAACCGATAAGCGCTTACCTAGTCGCACTTGTTCTATACCAAGAAAATCCTCACATACTTTCCACTCTTCTTTTAAGGTGACCAGTGCGCGCATATCCTGCATTAAGTTGTAGCGAAATAGCTCTGAGAGCTGAGTTACCACTTCTGCGGCCTTGTCTTTATCTTGATAAATCAACGCTCGGATCGTATTCAAGGAATTGAAAAGGAAGTGAGGGTTTACCTGATTCATCAAATTGGCTAACTGTTGTTCTTGAAGTTGCTTTGCTAACACTCTCTTTTCCCGCCTTGTAACAATCCCCAAATAGCAACCTGACCAAAGCCAAAAGTAGCCGATGTAAAATATTAGTGTCGCCAAGTCACTGGTTTTTACTTTTTCCCCTCCGAGCGCCTCATCGTTGTCATCAATTCTTAGACTAGACACTTCTTCCGTACTTTCTATTGTAACAACCTGCTTCACAAGTTTGACGCCGAGCGCAAAATGCAAAGGAGCACATATGAGTGATATCAGCATCAATGTAAGGAGGTTCGCTCTCGCTTTACCTCGATATACTGCCCAGCGTTTCGCAAAATTACGAAGTACAAAGTGACTAATTAATATAAAACTAAGTGCACCTAATATCGTGCGAAGGAATAGTAGAAATAATCTTTCATCACCGAGATCAAACATTAATATTGCAGTAAACATGTTGGTTGAGATCATTGCTAAGAACACAAAAATCTGACACTTCCAATATGTACGCATCGGTGGCCTCCTCTTTTTATCTTTTATCTGGTTGGAGGCCATCATACTGAAAATTAATAAATAGTACCGCAAAACTTGTCTCAAAGAGGCCAACTTGTTAACCTTTTATGGAATTAAAAACGATAAAGTAAGTTAACAAATACACTCTTCTCATCACCAATTTGCTTATAACCATAACTTGGCTTGATCCCGCCTTCAGAGACCTTTTTCTCAAACGTAATAGAGTATCCAAAGTCACTTGTTAGATCGCTATTTCTGTATTCGATAGCTGGTACAATTGTAAAGTCACCTAAATAATTAAGACGCATGCCCAAGGCCGATGTATCATATTGTGTAGTTGAAGCGTGGCCAGAAAGCTCTAAGCTGTCATATAGCACACCAACTTCAGCAAATATTTGCAACGAGTCAGAAAAGGTTAAATTCAAGCCAAATTCCATTTCTTTCTGCTCAACCGTGTTCTGCTCTTTTGAAGCAATGCGGTAATCTACCCGAAAATACGCAGTCGCAGTATCTACATAGCTGGACTTTGTTGGCGTAATATCAATGGCCTTACGGTAATTAAGTCCCACACCAAAGTCAGCCACTGCATTGTCTACATCTATATAGATTGCATCGATACCAAAGCCGCCCGCCATCACATTTGACGCTTCAACATTGATATTTTCCTCAAACGTGCTGGCTTGCACAGTCGCTCCAGCTAACAATAAAGCAAGTGATAACATAGCTTGTGTTTTCTTTTGTAGTGACGCTCTCATTTTTCTTTCCTTTATTTTCATTACTTGTTTTGTCTGGAAAAAATAATAACGAGATCCGCTGCACTCGAGTTGTAGATAATGACGAGCGGTAAAAGAAAGTGATAAACGTAAAATATTGAGGATGAACGTATACTTGTTACAATCAGATTTCTATAACTATAAAGGAAAGGCAATACTATGAAGCTCGGCATTGCACTTGGCGCGTTAGCGCTGGCTGTCTCTTCAGCTTATGCAACTGAATATCAAGCCTCTGAACGCGCAGTTAAGCTCGCTCACGATAACATCCTAATTGATACACACATCGACGTTCCATATCGTATTAAAAATAAGTGGGATGACGTTAGCCAAGCGACCGAAGGCGGTGACTTTGATTATCCTCGTGCGGTAAAAGGTGGTCTTAACGCGCCATTTATGTCTATTTATATTCCTGCTAATTTAGAATTTGAAGGTAAGGGAAAAAGTTATCAGCTCGCCAACCAACTGATTGATGGTATGGAAGCATTAGCACATCGCGCGCCAGACAAATTTGCAATGGCATATAATACCAATGATATATACCAACAGTTTAACAACGGTATTATGTCTATCGCGATGGGAATGGAAAATGGCTCACCGATTGAAGGTGAGATGAAAAACCTAAAGCATTTTTATGACCGCGGTGTTCGCTACATCACACTAGCTCACTCTCAGAGCAATCATATTTCTGATTCTTCTTATGATATTCGCCGCAAGTGGAAAGGCTTGAGCCCATTTGGCAAAGAGCTTGTTGTTGCAATGAATAAGATTGGGATGCTTATTGACGTATCACATATTTCCGATGACGCGTTTTATCAGGTAATGGAAATTTCAAAAGTGCCCGTCGTYGCTTCACACTCATCTCTTCGTAAATACACGCCAGGCTTTGAACGCAACATGGATGACGACATGCTTAAAGCCTTGGCCAAAAATGGTGGCGTTATCCAAATAAACTTTGGCTCAAGCTTTGTAACAGCAAAAGCTGGCGCTTGGTATGATAAACGAGAAAAAGCACAAGAAGCAGCTAAAGGTAAAGACACGACTGACTTTAGAGCTGCGTTTAGAGCTAAAAATCCATTTCCGTTTGCAACCCTTGACCAAGTACTCGACCACATCGACCATGTTGTGAAGTTAATTGGTATCGACCACGTCGGGATCGGTTCTGATTACGATGGAGTGGGAGACTCACTACCCGTTGGTCTGAAAGATGTATCTACCTACCCAAATCTTGTACAAGGCCTTTTGGATAGAGGTTACAGCGATTCTGATATCAAAAAGATTTTAGGCGGTAACACCTTGCGCGTATGGAAACAAGCTGAAGCTTACGCAAGCAAGTTTACGAGATAACCACAGCATTTATAAAGAATATAAAACGCTCTATCATGTCTATCGCGGCTCAAACGAACCTTATCAGGATTAGCCAAATAGCGACGTAAACTTGATGTAGAAATATCCAATACCGTTGCTATTTCTAATTGAGTGAATCTCCAAAGTTTCATGATGTTATAGCAGCGACTAATAACAACACCATGGAGGTTATCTAGCTCATTAAGCTTTGTTCTTGTATGGACAGGCATCATTTCCCCTTCTTAAATTCTCACGAAGGGTTCATGTTAGAACTGCGTCTTTAATTGTCAAAAATTTAAATAAATACTGGGCGTTTGTACAAAAGATAACTTGATATAAAAGCTAATCACCTTGAATTATATATTCGCCACCTTCCTCCCCTTGTTCATTGCTAAATTCAAGCTGCGCCCAAAATGCCGATTTATCAACAGCATTGATAGCAGAAAATACTTTTTGTTCCCAGAACGCCCACTCCTTCCGCTTTAGTGTATTTGCATTTACTGGCCTTGCTTTACTTTGTACACCAACATCAAGCTCTTGTACATTTGAAGGGTTAATCTCATCTTGGATAAGATTAACTATCGAAATGTACTTACCTTCAACTCTATTGCGGATTTCATATACATCTTCCCATGTATTCAATTTATCTAGCGTGACTGCATCACGAGTATTCCACTTGAGTACAGCTTTAGGTTCAGGATCTAATAGCTCTTCAATCTCAATATATAGAATGTTATGAGCCTCTTCTGTAGAAGGATTTAATGCAAAACGACTCAAGCCATTACTACATTCAAATAGGTCTTTTGCTTTCTTTGCGTCTTGGTTGCAAACACGACAAAGTGGGATCAAGTTGTCCGGATGTACTGCATAAATGGGGTATTTTGATTTGCAAAGTTGATGGTCATAGTCTGCCCTCCACTGATTTTCATTTTCAACATTTGCTCTGAAAGGTGCTAGTTGTTCCATACCGCAGGCGCGACATACAAGACCATTTTCCTGCCTAAAATTATTAAAGTGAGTATTAATGCACTGACCGTTAGATCCAGCTATTACCCCTGTTAGATCTTTAGTTGAACAATACAAATGGGTCATGAGAGCCTTTAACGCATTGAAAGTATTGGTTGATAAAAAGCTGAGTAAGGTTCTATTGGGCGCAGTAAAAAATGCGCTAAGGTCTTGGTGACTTTCAACTGTATCAAACAACCTTTGACGATTGTTTTGTGTTTCCTTTTTAAGCTCAACAAAAAGTTTCTTGAACTTGTCCCGTGTTAAATCGTTTTTTGCTCTGGGTGCTTTGAAATTGTTCCAACATGCTTGCCCAACATCGCCTGATGTAAGAAGTGAGCGTTTGAAGTTCCCACCAGCAATAGCATGCTCCAAAAAGTGCAGCAGTTCCTCATTTAATTTGACGAAAACCTCAAACTTTGGGCTATTAGGTTCCAATTTAAACAACATATTATCCAAGCTTCCTGAGTAAATAGGCCTTTTCGGGAGAGCTTCCCAAATTCTCTCGAATCCATTCAAGCGCTTGAGCATCTCCTTGCTCCAATTGCCTTCGAATCTCATCTACTACTGTTTGTGAAATTAATGAACGTAAACCAAAGAACTGCTTAATTAGTACATCAAAAGAGGCGCCATAAGTTTGCTCACGCGACGGTTTCATATGAACTTTAAATTGCTCATCACGCTCAAAGAAATAAACATTTTCCTGTTTTAAGGATGAAACCATAAAAGGTGAATGAGATGTCATTAGAAGTTTAGTTCTGCTGATGTCTCCCCCTAAACACTGTTTTATGTGTTTGTGGAAGTACGTTCGCCAAGCAGGGTTATAGTGAGTTTCGGGTTCATCAAAAAGAAAAAGCGCCTGCCTCTGATTACTTGGATCTTGGCTAAATACCTTTAAACACGCTAGTGTTTGGAGTAATTGTGCCTCACCATCTGATAAGTCATCATAGTTAGCAAACTCGCCTTCGTCATCAGCCAATTCCATCAACCGGATAGTGAGTGGCAATTTGCTTTTTAATGGCTTCTTAACGGTTCCAAGGAAGTCGTCTCTTCTTAACGCAGCCCTGTCTACACCACGCCAGTTTTTGGCTCCAAGTTGTTGTAACTTATATAAACGAGCAAAGAAAATTACAGGGTCGCTGTAGTTCTCTTCTCTGAGGCGTGACAAGGTTTCAACATCATTAAAATCAAATGTAATTTTTCCATGAAGGTAGTCCAGTTCATAAAGATCGAACTGAGTATCTGTTGTTTGCTTACCAATTCCTTCAAAGTTATCTCTGCCCGCAACCCTTATCAATACTTTAATATCGCGAATAGACTCCTCTTCCCCAAGATCTCCCCGTAAATCATACTCAATAACCAACCGAGAAGGATGTTTGAATCTCAGTTGATCAAACACATCTTGTCGGAAAGTACGATCTAACATTGCTAATGAAGCAACAACTAATCCTGCACTGTCATAATCCAAATATACAAGCTGACTAAGACTAACTGGTCTTTCTCGAAGCGACATAAGGCCATCTTGTTCAAGAGCCTCACCTGTTGGAGCATCAAATATGTGCGGATATCGGGTTAAATATTTTTCATTCACCTCAACCATTTGAGTATCATTCAGCTCACCAGATAGTTCTTTTCGCCATTTCAGCTTCGTATTCATGACATCAAAGTATTGAACTGCATTTTTTAAAAATGCTCGCTGCAAATTCTCATTCAGACCTGACGAATAACCAACGATATAATCAGGAAGGGTCAGTTCTCCAATACCTATATTTTGCCAAGTCTCATTTGTATCAATATAACATTTAACGTCACCATCAGTTTTGATGTTAACTTTAAACTTTGGATTATGGATTCCTCCAGCAACTGCCATACGACTTCCAGCGACCATGTTTGCTGAGCCAGCACTGTGATTAGTCGGACGGCTCAATTGATATACTATAGCCACATCAAAACCTAATGGTTTTCGAATTCTAAACTCGCGACGTTGACAGCGCTCTATAAATGCAAATGATTCGGCAATAAGCTCCAAAAGTTGCGACTTACCACAACCATTTAATCCTATAAATGCGAGCAAAAAACTATTGGATTCAGAGAAGTCGAAAACGCTATCGTGTAACCCCTTATAGCTTCCTGTCAGCTCCACGCTAATTAACTTCATACAACTTCCTTATTTCGCTTTTCTCTTCTTTGTAGGCTTTAGCTTTTCTCGCTCGTTTTTGATCTTTTCTAGCAAGGCTTCTGCTGAGTTGCCACCGCTGATGAGTTCAGGGTTTTGCTCGCGCCATTTGGCGGTGAGTTCGCCACGGAACGCTTTAGCGAGGATCGATTGGGTCAGTTTGTTCACACGCGCTTGGGCGGCGTTAACTTCGGCTTCGACTTTATCGGCGTAAGCAAAGAGCTTTTCGACACGGCGGACGATTTCAGTTTGCTCAGCAATACTAGGTAGAGGGCAAGGAGCAGTACAAAGTCTCGATTTATTTATAATCGCAGCATTCACAACTGCACTTGAAGTTTTATTCAACCATGAATGAAGAGTTTTTGACCAAAAAAACAAAAACTCAGGTAATACTACTTGAGTCGGTATCAACGCATTAATCTGTTGATTGAAAGCCACTTCCTTATCAACTAGACCAACTTTACCAATTGTTCCAATACATACAATCATTATTGACCCAGAAGGTAATATTGTCGTTTTACTTGTTCCTTCTTGTGTTACATGTCGCTCTGGTAAAGTTAAGCATCCTTCATTAGTTATTTGAGAAGGGCTTATGAAAGGAATATCACCATTCCAGTAAGACTCTTCTGTGGTCTTGGGCGTTTTACCTGTTACAGCAATGGAAACACTATCCAAATTGGTACTCACCCATTCCTCAGGAATATGTTTAATTAGGGTAAGGTCAAACTCGTCCAAAGTTTGTTCTGTAGGCTCTTTATATTTTTTTGCAATTTGCTCTATTTTGTATGATGCGCCCTTCCGTACAGCAGATTTTACTTGTTCATCAATCCAAGCCTGTTTGCGTTTCTCACGGACATCGCTGATTGAAACTGTCAGTTCCTCGAAAGCTCTTTTTGAACGCCATTCTTCCGTCAATTTACCGCTGACGGCGGCGGCGAGGACGGATTGGCGGAAGCGTTTTAGGGTGTCGGGAACGGCGTCGAGGCGCGCTTTGATGCTGTCGACTTTCGCTAATAACTTGTCCAGCTTTTCAGCAATGACTTTCTGCTCGGCGAGAGGAGCGAGTGGAAACGCGTAGTCCTCAACAAATTTTCTGGGTACTCGGCGAAGACCTACGGCTCCAATCATGTTTTGAGCACCTTCGGTAGCGAATCCATGCGTTTTAATTAGTGCATAGATTAATTTCTCAGAAACATAAGGTGCATCTGCTCGCAATACATAAAACTCCGAACTACCAGCTCCGATACCGTTAGGTAAATCCTCTACAACAGCAGCTTTTCCATTTTCAAAGCATGGAGTAACTTTTGCAAATATTACATCTCCATTTTGGAAATTCGTATACGATTTCTTAATTTCACCCCATGGTTTCTCGTCAAATTGCAGTCGTCCGGCATAATCAGTTGGGGCATGTGACATAGGAACAAAACCAGATGTAACGTCAGACTCTGCTTCTATTTTCTTTGGATTAACAGTAGCAATTTCTGATATTTTGCAAATAACCCATTCAGTTGGTATCAAGGTATTATCCATCATTAGACCTCAGCCAACTCAGCCAACAACTCATCCAACTCTGTCAGCGCACTGGTCAATCCATCTTTGGCTTCTTGCGCTAACACTTCTGGTGCAGGTAGATCGGCGGCATCGACACTGTCTTTGTCTTTTAACCAACTGATATCGAGCGAGTCACTTTTGGTATCAGCTATCCATTCACGAGTAAAACAACGCCAGCGACTATGGGCTAACTCATCGTCTACCCCCTTATTTTCTTCTGCGTTGTCTACTTCAACTTGGCGGGCATCAAAACTGTACTCACCTTCTGTACGCGGTGAAGTGCCATTAGCATCTTCTCCATACATAGCTTCAAATGGTTTAAGGTGGCTTTCACCAAAGGGAGTACGCTTACCAAATGAAGGCATATTGGTTCTTAAGTCATAGACCCAAACGTTTTTGGTACAGCCTTCTTTTTGCGTTTTATCGTCTGCTGCGCCTTTAGTAAAAAACAGCACATTGGTTTTAACACCTTGTGCGTAGAAGATGCCTGTTGGCAAACGTAAAATGGTATGCAGGTTACACTTATCCATTAAGTCACGGCGGATATCGGTACCCACACCTGCTTCAAACAATACGTTATCGGGTAATACCACCGCGGCACGGCCACCCGGTTTTAAGTTACGGTAAATATGCTGTAGGAACGCTAATTGTTTGTTACTTGTGCGATAGGTTAAATCGTCACGGGTAATTGAGGCTTCACCACCTTTTGACGTACCAAATGGTGGGTTTGCTAATATGACATCAGCTTTAGCTAAACTTGAACCCACTTGACCTAAAGCATTACCCAAATGCACCGCGCCTTCGTCGTCGCCTTCGATATTGTGCAGTAAACAGTTCATTAGTGCTAAACGGCGGGTGTTGGGTACTAGCTCTACCCCCATATAAGCTTTAGTTTTTTGAAATTTCTGCTGTTGCTCGTTTAAATCAAACAAGTCATCGGTTTGTTCTTTGATGTAGTTATCAGCAGCAATCAAGAAACCTGCTGTACCTGCTGCCGGGTCTTGAATGACCTCCCCCGCTTGCGGCTTAATACATCGCACCATAGAGTCGATAAGCGCACGCGGTGTGAAGTATTGCCCTGCGCCCGATTTAGTCTCGTTCGCGTTTTTCTCAAGTAGTCCTTCGTATAAGTCGCCTAAGCCGTCTTTTGCTGCGCTGAACCAGTCGATTTTATCAATGGCTTCAATGAGCTGTTTTAAATGACGTGGCTCACGTAAGCGGGTTTGTGCATCGGCATAAATTGCTTGAATAAGTGGATCTTCATGAATAGTCACTTCCATGGTTTGACCTGGATTTTCAGGGTCTGCTTCGGTACGTTTACCGGTTGAAAGTGCGAGTAAGATAGCTTTGTAGTCGTTAAGTAATACCAGTCCGTCTTTACCGCTTAAATCTTGCCAACGGCAACCTTCTGGCAATGGGTGACGGTTTAAAATACCGGCTTCGTTATTTTCGTGCACCATTTTAACAAACAGCAGCAATACCAGCTCGGTAACATAGTCTGAATAGTTAATGCCGTCGTCACGTAATACGTCACATAGATTCCATAGTTTTTGTACGATGTCGTTATTGGTCATTTTGAGTCCTTTATGTGCCTTGCTTTTATACTTGGCTTTCTGCAAGTATCGCTAATTAGTAAGGCAAGAAATTATTATTGTCTGTTGTCATGAGCGTAATAAGCTTAGGGTGAACAAATAGCTTTTCTTTACCTGCTGTGACTTCGGTTAGTACACCAATATCGCAGAGTTGCTTTAAGTAAACAGAGGCTGTTTGTCGTTTTGCTATGTCGCTTTCCACTAAGTTGTTAATGCGGCAGTAAGGCTGCTCAAAAATCACTTGTACTAACTCATGACTATAAATTTTGGGTAGCTGTTCTTTTACAAATGCGGTTGTGTGTTCAATAAGCTCTCGCACTGCAGCTATTTTATTGGTTGTCCATTTGGCGGTTTGTTCTACTGCATTAAGCATATAGATGATCCATGGCTGCCAATCGCCATCACGGGTTACCGACAGGAGCAGTCGATAATAATCTTGCTTGTTTTGTACGATATAGCGACTGAGGTACAAAATAGGCAGCGTTAATAAATCCCGCTCTATCAGATATAAAATGTTAAGTACCCTTCCTGTACGGCCATTACCGTCAGTGAATGGATGAATTGCTTCAAACTGATAGTGGGATACTGCCATTTTAATGAGTGGATCAATATCATCTTCTGCGTGAAGGAATTGCTCCCAATTTGAGAGTAGATCTCGTAATACTTGCTCACCGACTGGTGGCGTATAGATGATTTCACCTGTTGCCTGATTACTTAGCACAGTGCCTGGCACTTTGCGTATTTCCATCTCAACCGACTTGATGGTGCCACACACTTCTACCGCAGTATTGGTGTTTAGTGGCCTTTTTGAAAGCTGCATAAAGCCTTCATACAAAGCAGTACGATATCTTAGTGCTTCTTTGGTGGCATTATCGGCACTACTGTCTTCTTGCGCATACTGAAATAGTTTATCGGTTGTGGTGACGATGTTTTCTATTTCAGAACTGTCTTTTGCTTCAAGTAATGGAATAAGGTTGATCAGAAGGCCTTGGTTTGGCAGTAGCTCCCCTGCTTGCTTTAGTTCTGCTAACGCAGCTCTAGCTGGTATACATGCCTTAAGTATTTCAATACTTTCCAAGGTATCGCCCGGCGGCGGTAATGGTGGCATGGTATTAAACGGCTGCTCAGCTTGCCATGTCATGTTTAAAAAACCTTAAAATATCAACATAACGATTAGCTTATGTCGATTGCATCAACATGTAAACACCTTATGTCGAAAAAAGCTCGATATTTCGACATGTAATAAACTTATGTCGATACTATCGACATATAAATAAGTTGTGTCGATATAATCTAAATATTTCGACACGTAGTTAAGTTGTGTATAGAAAAAGCCAAAAAAGATACATATGCCTAAATATGCGCAGTTGCCATAACCGCCTTGCTGGCCTTATGTCTGCTCAAGGCTGTTTTACGCCTGCTCAGGCCATAATGCGTCGTTTATTTCATTTAATACATCGTCAAGCTGATCATTCAAAACCCTATTAAGCGTTTTAATACCACCATGTGTTGCGAAGCGCTGATTAATAAAATTCTTATCAACAACCACTTCATGGGTAAGCTGTTTAGCGAGTCGGTCAAGCCATTTACGTTGTGCAGGTGCCCAGTTGTGCAGTTGATACATTTTCTGCATAGCCAGTTGCACACGCTCAGAAAATGGCATTAAGGCTTCACCAATAGCTGCTTGGCGAATATACCCCACGATAGAAGCCGCAATATCTTGATTGGTTTTATTCTTCCATGCGGTCTCTAATGTTTTTTCACCAAAGCCTGCGGCATCGAGCATTAGGCGCACTTCTTTCAGTTGTTCACGGGTTAAGTCTTTTGGTTTGTTAACCACTGTGGAAAGCGCTACTGACTCATTAATTTGATGTTTAATAAAACTTTCAAAGCTACCAAGGTAATCTTCTGGGCGATTATATTTACCATAGCTTTGCTCGCGCACCTCTAATTTATCCTCATGTGTTGAGATAAGCGGGTAACGCTCTGAGCCTAGTAGTTGATTGACCGCAGTAAGTTGAGGTAATAAGCCACCGCTATCTTTAATAAACTTTACTGCTTGCTTAGGACCTAGTTCACGCAGGTGCTGCGGAAGTTTATCCGTTTCGGTTCCCCAGAGCTGAGTAAGCTCTTCAAGCTTCTCTTTGATGTCTTGCCGAGACTCTGCTTTTTTCTTTGCCTTACGCAATATACGCATGACCTTTTGGCTAAGCTGGTCAAGTAAGTCATCTGCGTGAGATGTATCTGCTGCCTCACCTTTTGTATCGAGGGCTTTTTCTAAACGCTTCTCATCGGTAAGCTCATCCACTAGCTGTTCTATGGTGATGTTTGGGTTTTTCACTAAAGGCTTCATGGTAGAAACATCTTCAAGTGCAGCGTATATATCCACTGGATCGTAAATGCGGAAAACCGTTTTACCAATGTCATCACAACGACGTGTTGCGCGCCCTATCATTTGCTCATACAAAATGCGCGAACGCACTCGACGCATAAACACCAAATTACAAATTTTTGGTACATCGATACCTGTTGTTAGTAAATCGACGGTAATAGCAATATTCGGATAGTCTTCGTTTTTAAAACGGCTAATGGCCTTTTCAACTTTGTCGGTTTGACCTGTAATTTTTAATACTGCAGCTTGATTGTAATCGCCGTTATAAATCTCTTTGAAGGATTCGTCGAGTAAGCGTTTAACCATGTCAGCGTGCATATCGGTTGCGCAAAAGATCATGGTTTTCTCTTCACCAAATGGGTCAAGTTCTTTAACCAACTCTTCGCAGATCACACGATTAAAGTTTTCGTTAATCACGCGCTTATTAAATGCTTCTACCGCAAAGTTAACTTCATCTTCCAGTTCGGCCGACTCTACTTCACCTGTTCCTGTGTTGATGGCACTGACTTTTTCACCCTTCTCAAATTTAATACCCGCTTTTGATAGCTTAGTTTGGTATCGAATGGGCGGTTCATGGTCAATTAACCAGTCTTCAGCAACGGCTTCACGATATGAGTAGGTGTATACGGGTTTGCCAAATATTTCAGTTGTATGTTTCGCTGGCGTAGCTGTTAAACCAATACGCACTGCATCGAAATAGTCGAGTACTCGACGATAGCTAGACAGGTACTGTGAAGCATCTCTTGTTTCAAGTTCACCTTCAGTCATTTCTTGATCAAGCGTATAACCCCGGTGCGCTTCATCAACAATAATACAATCGAATTCATCAACAGGAATTGGCGAGTCTGACATAAACAAGCGTTTAACCATTGCCTGAACGGTTGCCACTTGTATGCGTGTTTCTGCTTCAGCCGCCATATCGCCAAGTTCAGCAATGTTATAAATTTTAGATAGCGGTTTACTTTCTTCCAGTGGCGCTTCATTAAAGCTATCTAGTGCCTGAGTCCCAAGAGAAGTTCTGTCGACTAAAAACAATATCCGTTTAAAGCGCTCAGCTTTTAAAAATCGATACATCAAGCCAATAATCGTTCGGGTTTTACCTGTGCCTGTTGCCATGGCTAACAAACATTGCTGGGCATCTTGCGCTAACGCTGTTTCAACGCCTTTAATTGCCTTTTCTTGATAGTCGCGCAGCTTAAGGTAGCCGAAACCTTCGTTCTTGAGTGTTTGCTCTGCAGCTTGTTTACTACGCGTTAATTTATCTTCAAGGCCTGTTGGGCTGTGAAAATTAGCTAACGACCTTGCAATGTTACTGTGGTCACGCACATCGCGGAACCAAATCCCTGATTGTTCCGCTAGCTGTTTTACAAACGGACGACCGTTAGATGAATACACAAATGGCACATGATAGTGGCCTTGTTCTCCCTCTGGCCATGCAATGGTTCTGCCCTCAAGCTCCCAAGCTGGTATTATAGGAGGCGTATTTTTAAATCCTTTGGAATAGCGTTCAGCTTGACCTATTTTACCGGCGACATTGGTGTTTTCTTTTTTCGCTTCTACCACTGCTATCGGTGTTAACCCTTTAAACAGAACATAATCGGCATAGCCTTTTTTACCTTCATACTCCGTTGGCCACTCAGCAATCGCCATGTTTTTGCCTTTTTCAGGCATGGTTTTGTTCTTTTTAAAATTTAAGTTTTCAGTATCTGTCTCCCAACCTGCTTCAATTAAGTGCTGATCGATAACAATACGAGTAACCTCTTCATTGAGGTATAGCACCTTAGTGGCTTCTCTAAGCTGCTTGGCATAAATTTTTTGCTTTTGTTTGGTTGCTTGTTTTTCTTCGTCGCTTTGCTGCTGCTCTTGTTTTTGCGTCGTTGCTAATTTTTCGTTGAATTCAGTACGCTGCTTTTCTAACTCTTTATCTTGTGACTCGAACAATGATTTATATTGGCGAGCCTCTTTGTCCATTTGCTCAGCTAATACGGCGTACTCTTCTTTTTCTTGCTGTAAGAGCTGAGTGAGCTGCTGGTTTGACTCAAGCTGTTGGTGAGTATTTGTCAGTTCAGACTGAAGCTGTAAAATTTGTTTTTGCAGTGCTCTATGGTGTTCACTTGGGTCTTCTGGTGGCACAAATGGACCAGGCTTAAAATTGGCTGGGCATTTATCTGACGACTTATGAAACCAAATTGCCAGTTGGCGAGCAACACGTAACCCGTCCATGGCTTCTTTATGTTTTGTCTTAAACCGATGAGTTGCTTTATTGCCTTCAATACGAAGGTGGTGAAAGACATTTTTAATAAGCGGATCCAAATTTAAGTCACGATGGATTCTAAAGAGTAAATCTTTTTGGCTAGTCTGTTCATCAAAAAAAACCCCTGCGCCAGTCGCAATTTCCTGTGCAATTGCTTCGCCAAACTGTCGCAATTTTATCAATGTAGTATTTGGATCTGTCGCAAAAACGGCTTCTGCGTTATGCGCTAATTGATAAAAAATAGGGTCATGACTTTCTAAAAAACTGAAATTACTCGCCACTGATATCGTTCCTTCGAGCCGTTATTTTTTGTCTTATTGTTACCTAGAATAACGGAATTTGTTCAACTTTCACAGAGGGTTAGTAGCAGTCTTGGCAAGACGATATAACCGTTTCTCTGCAATACCTTGCAGAATTCTATTTAAAGTGAAATTTGAACTATCATTCTGGTCAGAAGATTGCTTACAGCTTGCTTGTTTATAGTTCTACAATGACTCGCAGAACTACTGTCATTTAAGCTAACGTCATGACCTCATGATCTGATGTTAAAACACTCTCTATTTAGCTCTTTTCCTGCAATACCTTGCAGAAACTCTTATCCCTATGAAATTGGCGGCTATTGCAGGATGATCGTTTTCCTGCGAGGAATAATATGCAGAGTTAAAGCAATTCATCGCATAGTTTTACTATGGCATCAAATACCGGTTCGGCGGTTGCACTTTGGTAGCTATAAATTAGTTACATCCGCACTCTAATTTTTAGCAACAAACCGGGTTCAATGTGAGTGTTGAATCTAAAGGTTGTTAAATACTTCTTCAATGCGGTGAACATATATTTTTCTAAGCGAACTAAGTTAAAACGCATTAGAAGAACTGCTGCTTTCACCAGTTTTAATTTTCATCTGACCTTATAGTTTTGAAAAACAGTTAAAGGTGGACATATGAAAAAATATAAAAGAATACACAAGGCTCTATGGGGATTATTGGTCGCTACAGGTGCTGTAAGCAGCGAGGAATTAGTATCACTTGGATTTACAGAAGAGTCAGCCCAAAAGTACACCAATTGGATTATAGAACTAATAGAGTTTGAAGCAGAGCAAACGGGCGAGGATGTTGTCGACATCACTTTTTCAATTAACAGTAAACAAATTATTGGCAAGCTTACAAGTGACCCACGCGACACAATATTGCGATAACCATATCAACTCCGACACGAATAAGAAGGTACAAACAATACCTTCTTTTTTTGTTTGTGGTTTATGTGTTTGAATTACCCCACTTGCTAGTAAGTAAATTATTAGCAGGCACACAAAAGTGAACGTAAGCCAATTAGCATTCCTAATACCGGTTAATGAAATGCTGGCGCCTGTGGTTAAGTTCAGCTTAGTGCCTGCTTTGTTTAACAATTAACGAGAGGAACACCAGCTAGATTACTTATCCTGACCTAACAATATATTCCGTACCGTCGCAGAATAAAACTGCCGACCATAGCGAGTTTTATAAGGTGTGCTACTTAGCACACCTTATAAACTAACTTTAAACTTTAAATTGAGATAACTCTTCCACTAATTTACAAGTTACTCGCAATACATCATCGGAAATTTGGTGCGTTTCTCCAGATAGTCGTTCGCCATCCAATGTCTTGTCATTTAAGTCCGTTAGATTGCTGCTAATTTCAGTCGATACGCAGTTTTGTTGCTGTGTTGCATGAGCCGTTTGCTCTGATAGTTCCGTTACTTTTACCGCACTTTGCGCTATTAACTCTAATAACTCTGTCGCCTTAGCAAAGCTTTCCACAGCAACATCCACATACTCTTTACCATCTTCAATCGTCTTCTGTGAATCTTCAACACTATGTGAAAATGCTTCTAACATCTTTTGAATGTCATTAGTACTGTCTTGTGTTCGAGTGGCTAGTGACCTTACCTCATCAGCAACAACTGCAAAGCCACGACCTTGCTCGCCAGCCCTCGCCGCTTCAATAGCTGCGTTGAGTGCCAATAAATTAGTTTGCTCGGCAATTCCTCGAATAACATCAAGCACTTGAGTAATATTTTCTGAATTTTTTTGTAACGCCATAGAGCTTGCTAATGCAGCCTGCATATTATCTGCAAGCTGCATTATTTTTTGCTTTGAGTCGGTTAGAACTGTTTTACCTTGTGCAGCATAGCGGTGTGAGGATTCAGCTTCTTTGAGAGAGTTTTCAGCTACGTGTGAAACCTCTTCACTAGTATGACTTAGCTGGTGAATGGCACCTAATATAGCGTGCGAAGCATTACCAAGTGAATCAACTAAATCGTGGCTTTGAGTCGCATATTTACTTAGTTTTGATGATAGCTTGGATAATTCACTCCCGTCTGTGACTACAGCGGTCACCATGGCTTGTAAACTTGCAAGAAAATGATTGAAGTTGCGAGACAGCTTTGCAAATTCATCGTTACCTTTGGTCTCTATCCTACCTGTCAAATCACCATCACCAGAAGCTATCTCGGCGATTCTGTCTGAAACAAAATTAATTTGGTTGGCTAACTGCTTTGGGATCCAGTAGGCTATCCAACATGCAATGGAGAGTAATAGGAATGCCCCCACACCCAAGCTCCACTTGAGTTGTGTCACCTCGGAAATAACTTGTGCTCGACTAGTAGCAGACTTTGCATCAGCAAACTCTCCGGCCTCATCAAGTAACCCTCTAACTGCACTGAATAATTTCGCAGACTCTAGCCGCAATGCGTTGTCTTCGGGCGCTGTGATACTCGAAGATGTCACTCGGTACCAGTTTTGAAATTTTGTATCAAACGTCGAAAATGCGTTTAATTCGCTACGGTGAAGCTGCATAAATTGAATATACTTTTGATAGCGTTGTTTTACTTGTTGTGCGTTTTCTTCAAAGTCATCTCGTCTGTCTTCCCCTGCGAGTAACATCAAATATGCCTCTTGAGCTTGGTAGAAGTCACGGTCAGCATTGAGTATGACAGACACAGCACGCAAGTAGTTTTCAGTTTGTACTTCAAGTGCAGATTGCACCTTACTCAATAGCGTTGTTAGACCAAAAAATACAAATAGCAGCAGGATCGCCAGCATCACGGTAGGCAATGAGCTTTTAACTCTAATACTATGTAAATTCATCATCAACAGCCTTACAAAAACAGATAGTTAAAGCCTAGACTATATGGAGATTTATAGACAAATAATTCATTTTCTAGTGGCAAGATAAGAGAAGTATTACTAATACCAAATTAACCTTAGTACTTGCTCAATTTGAAGGAGTAAATCTGATGCTAACTGCGTTAAAGATTTCTTATTTAGAACAACTAAATAACTTGAGCTTCGGATGATTAAGGTAATTGGTATAAGACAGGATGATGTCCATGAGTATCAATTTCTCAAAAAATAACCAAGCAGAATTACAGAGGATATCTTGTATTTGATTGAGAGTAAGTTGGAGGTTTTATTGAATATGAACTGAATATGTTTAGAACATAATCTTGAACGATTAGATTCTAAAGTATTGGTTGCGGGAGCCGGATTTGAACCGACGACCTTCGGGTTATGAGCCCGACGAGCTACCAGGCTGCTCCATCCCGCGCCTGTATATTTTTAGAACTTATTATCGTCGGGTACCGACGACCTTCGGCTCTTTCAGGT